>JBAPWU010000589.1:0-3661 GCA_049283855.1 Kineosporiaceae bacterium | reverse complement strand
GTCCAGCGCCTCGCCGTCCGGCTCCAGCGGGACGCGGGCCGGCGGGGGGCCCACCCGGGCGGCGGCCGAGGCGAACAGGTGCTCCATCGCGATGTCCAGGAACACCGGGCCCCGGTGCGGGGCGCAGGCCAGTCGCAGCGCGGCGTCCACGTCGGTGGCCACCTGCTCCGGGGCCCCGATGGTGGCGGCCCGCTTGGTGACCGGCGCCAGCAGCGGCGGGTGGTCCAGTTCCTGCAGGGCTCCGGTGCCCCACCGGAACGAGGGTGCGCGCCCGCCGAGCACCAGCACCGGCGAGCCGTTGAAGTGCGCGGTGGTCACCGCGCTCACCCCGTTGGTCACCCCGGGGCCGGCGGTCAGCACGGCCAGGCCGGGCGTGCGGGTGAGCTTGGCGGTGGCCTCGGCGGCGAACACCGCGGTCTGTTCGTGCCGCACGTCGTACAGCGGCATCGGCGGATCGGCCTTCACCGCGCCGTCGTAGAGCGGGAAGACGTGCGCTCCGGAGAGGGTGAACATGGCCCGGACGCTGTGCGCCTGGGCGACGGCCACCGCGACCGTGCCCGCGTGGCCCTCGACGTGACCCTCGACGTGACCTTCGACGTGACCTTCGACGTGACCCTCGACCGGGTCGGAGGCAGGTGTGCTCATACCGCGCACGCTACGCCGGAGCGGCGTTGCGGGGCGCGGGTGGGCGGTGCCGGCCGGGCGGGTGCGGCAGACTCGCCCCGTGAGTCTGAGCGCACCCGTTCTCGGCGCCCTGGCGGCGGCGCTGATGTTCGCCGCGGGGAACAACCTGCAGCGCCACGCGGCGGCCTCGGACGCCCATGCGGGGGCCGGTCCGGTACGCCTGATGCTGCGCCTGCTGCTCACCCGCCGATGGTTGTTCGGCGGGGCCTTCGCCCTGGTCGGGCTGGTCTTCCACGCCCGGGCCCTGACCCAGGGCGGAGTGATCCTGGTCCAGTCGGTGATCGCCACCACACTGGTCTTCTCCATCGTCATCGAGGCGGTCGTGGAGCGGCGCCGGCCACGGGTGCAGGAGGTCCTCGGGTCGGTCGTCGTGGTCGGCGGGATCGTGCTGCTGGTGCGGATCGGCCGGCCCGAGGTGTCCGGGGAGTTCCGCGCCGTGGGCAAGGCGCTGGCCGTGATGGCGCTGGTCGCGCTGGTCGGGGGAGGCGCGCTCCTGCGTTCCCACCTGCGCCCCCGGGGCCGCCGGACCGCGCTCGTGCTCGGGGCCTCGGCGGGGGTCTGCTTCGCCCTCGACGCCGTCTTCCTGCGGGCGGCGGCCGCCTCGCTCTCGCCGCTGGACCGCCCGATCCTGCTGCTCAACGGAGCCGGCTTCGCCGCGGCGTCGCTGCTGGGCAACCTGGTGATCGCCCGGGCCTACCAGAGCGCCCCGCTGCGCCACGTCCTGCCGGGCATGGCGGCGGCCGAGCCGCTGGCCGCCTACCTGTGCGGCCGGCTCGTGTTCGGCGAGCGACTGTCCGGGGGGCTGGTCTCGGAGATCGCGATCGCCGCCGGGCTCGCCCTGATGGTGACCGGCGTCGTCCTGTGTGCCCTCGGGTCGGCCCACCGCCGCGCGGAGGATGCCCCCGCGCCCACGCCGGCGACCGACATCCCCCGGTTGTCCGCTCCGGAGACCGAGACCGCCAGGCCCGCTCCCTGACGCCGGGGCGGGCCTGGCCGATCGGTCCGGGTCAGGCCTTCTTGGTCTCGGCGAAGATGCCGGCGATCTCGTCGATCTTGGCCAGGAGCTGGTCGGCCACGGCCTCGTCGAGCGAGGCCTTGGTGCCGCCCGCGCCGGCGAGCTTGGTCGCCTCGTTGAACAACTGGTGCAGCTGCGGGTACTTCTCGAAGTGCGCCGGCTTGAAGTAGTCGGTCCACAGCACCCACAGGTGGTGCTTGACCAGCTCGCTGCGCTCCTCCTTGATCGCAATCGCCCGGGCCCGGAACACCTCGTCGTCCGAGGCGTTGTACTTCGCGATCGTGGCCTTGATCGACTCGGCCTCGATCCGGGCCTGTGCAGGGTCGTACACGCCGCACGGCAGGTCGCAGTGTGCGGAGACCTCGGTGGTGATCAGAGCCTCGAAGAGACGCCTGAGCATCTCGTCACTCCCTCTCGGTGTGGGTTCGATACGAGTCTTTGCGCGTTCGGGTGTACCGCCGCGGTGGATCCCGAACCTACCGGGGGCACGACCCGCTCGCACCCGTGGGCCCCCGACACGACGCCTCATCCGAAAGGAGTAATCAAATCGCCACTCAGCGTGTAACACTTTCCGCCGAACGGACGGTAGAACAGGTGCTGGCGGGGCGCCGGCGCGCAGCGCAGGAATCCGGAGCAGTGCCGGACAGCATCCACAGGGGCGGAGGAGCGTGTACGCCGACAGCCAGGAGAGCGACGTCCTCGGGCGGGCGCGGGCGGGCGACGAGCGAGCGTTCCTCGCTCTGTACCGGGCCGCCCAGCCCGGCCTGCTGCGCTATCTGACCCTGCTGGTGGGCGATGCCGCAGAGGAGGTCGCGGCGCAGACCTGGATCGAGGTCGGCCGCGAGCTGGCCACTTTCGCCGGCACGCTCGACGGCTTCCGCGGCTGGGTGGCCGGCATCGGGCGACGTCGTGCCCTCGACCACCAGGTGAGCGAGGCGGCGCTTCCGGCTGTCGCCGCCGAGCCCGCGGGCGGTCCGACCCCGCCACGTACCGCGCGGGCCCTCGGGATCATCGCCGAGCTGCCTCGCGACGAGGCCGAGACGGTCACGCTGCGCTCGGTGATGGGTCTGGACGAGGCCGAGACGGCCACGGTGCTCGGGGTGCGGCGCGGCACGGTGCGGCGGACGGCGCTGCGCGGCCTGCGTGCCCTGGCCCGTCGTCTGGACCCGGTGATGGAGACCGGCCGGGCACCTCAGGGGGCGACGGCGGAGTCCCGGCCGATTCCCCAGCCGTCCGGGCTCGAACTGTCCACGACGCCGATCATGCGCAACCTGCGGGTCGTCCCGGGAGGCGGGACCACCCAGCCGCTCCCGCGGGTCACCCGCTACGACCTCGGGTCCAGCCAGGGGATCGAGGTGTCGAGGTGACCGTGCTGTTCCCCGGCCCCCGCCGTCCCCTCGGCAGCTCGACCATCGCGGCCCTGCACGCCTCGATGCCGGTCGCGGAGCTGGACCGTGGCTGCGCCCTGCGCGTGCTGGAGGGCCGCGCCTCGTACGGTGCCGGCGTCGACGACCTGGTCAGCCTGCTGGCCGACGCCTGCGCGGCGCCGTCGCCGCTGGAACTGCGCGGCGAGGACGAGGCGCTCGCTGCCTTCCGGGCTGCCCACAGCAGTCGCTCCCGCCTGCACGTGGTGCCCGCGCCCGGAGGGTCGAGGACCCGAGCCCGTGGACGGGGTCGCCCGCGGACGGCCGCCCGCCAGGTTCCGGCCCGGCGGGTCGCCCCCCAGGTGACCGCGACTCCGGTGATCGGCTCCGTGCTGGCCGTGGCCGCCTCCGCCGCCGTCATCGTCCTGGCCTACACGGTATCGGTCGGTCTGCCCCGGATCGGCGACTCCGGTGGGCGTTCGGTCGTCACCGGCCCCGTGGAACGTCACCTCCCCGGGTCGCACCCGGGATCGACGCAGGCCGCGACCACCGGGCCCGGCGCGGACACGGCGGCGGGAGCGCCCGGGCCCGGCGCAGG
>JBAPWU010000588.1:0-12473 GCA_049283855.1 Kineosporiaceae bacterium | reverse complement strand
CTCGCCCACCAGGTGCACCGAGATCAGCAGGTCGGCCGCCGCCTCCGCCGCCTCGACCAGATCGGGCCGGCCGAGCAGGGCGCCGGTCTCGGCCAGCGCAGCGATCGCCAGGCCGTTCCAGGCGGCGACCACCTTGTCGTCCCGCTCCGGTTGCGGCCGGGTGGCGCGCGCCCTCAGCAGGGTCTCCCGCAGCTCCGTCCACCGCTCGGCCTCCCCCGGCTCGGCCCAGACGTCCCGATCCAGCTGCAGGGTCGAGGCGCCCCGTTCGAAGGTGCCGGCCGGGGTGACCCGCAGCAACTGCGCCGCCCAGGCGGCGTCGGACTCCCCGAGCACGTCACCGAGCTGACCCGGCGTCCACACGTAGGTGTAGCCCTCGGCGCGGTGCACGGCGCCGTCAGCACCCCGGATCGGGGTGTCGGCGTCCCACGAGGAGGCCAGCCCACCGGCAGCGGTGCGCAACGCGGCGAGCATCCAGTCGCAGGTCTCCAGGGCGACCCGGGCACCGGTGGCATCGCCGGTCAGGCGCCACCAGTGCAGGTAGACCCGGGCCAGCAGGGCGTTGTCGTAGAGCATCTTCTCGAAGTGCGGCACCACCCAGGCGGCATCGACGGCGTAGCGGGCGAACCCGCCCGCGAGCTGGTCGTACAGGCCGCCGTGGGCCATCGCCCGCAGGGTGCGCCCGGCCGCCGCGAGGGCTCGGTCACCGCTGTCGTCCTCGACCGACAGGGTGGGCTCGGCCGGCGCGGCACCGGCGTCGCGGGCCCGTTCCAGCCGCCGCCGCCCGGCGTGGCGGAGCAGGAACTCCAGGTCCATCGACGGCGGGAACTTCGGCGCCGGGCCGAACCCGCCGTGGGCATGGTCCTCGGTGTCCAGCAGGGCGTCGACCGCGCGCTCCAGCAGGGCTGCGTCGGGCACCTCGTCGGTGCTCGAGACCCCTTGTCGGGCCACGAGATCGGAGATCCTGACGCTGGCATCCTCGACCTCGGCGCGGCGCGTCGTCCAGGTCTGGTGAATGGCCGTGAGCACCTCGGTGAACCCGGGCATCTGGTGGCGCGGCGTCGGCGGGAAGTACGTGCCGGCGTAGAACGGCCGCCCCTGGGGCGTGAGGAAGACGGTCATCGGCCACCCGCCGCGACCGGTCAGGGACTGGGTCGCGGCCATATAGACGGCGTCCACATCGGGGCGTTCCTCGCGGTCGACCTTGACCGGGACGAAGTGCTCGTTCATCACCGCCGCCGTGGCGGCGTCCTCGAAGCTCTCGTGCGCCATGACGTGGCACCAGTGGCACGCGGCGTACCCGACCGACAGCAGCACCGGAGCGTCGCGGCGCCGGGCCTCCGCGAACGCCTCCGGACTCCACTCCCACCAATCCACCGGGTTTTCCGCGTGTTGGAGCAGGTAGGGGCTTGTTGCGGTGGCGAGACGGTTGGCCATTTCCTGTGACTCCTGACGAGCTGAAGTTTTGCGGTTACGCGGCACTTCAGATGCACGAGAGTGATGCGTCTATGGATCTGCGCCGGGCTTCTTCGCAGACCCGGTGCCACCAGCCTAGGAGGCGGGTCTCGTGGCTACATGCCCTCAACCGAAACTGCTCGCGCAGGGCAAGCCGCGCATGCTCGGCGGCGCGACACGTGGTTGGCGGGTACGGCTCTACGCTCCCGGCTCGGGCAGCAACAAGTACCAGGTCTACTTCCGGGCTCCTGCCGGCGGGGGCGAGCCATGGCAGCGTGTGCTGCGACGGGCGAGCTCCGAGGAAGAGGCGCGCCAGATCTTCGCCCAGGCCGAGGCTGCGCTGGACACAAGAAGGAGACGCCCGTCGGCGCCGACGTCCATGCCGCTCGCACCATCCGGATGCTCGGCGAGGAGTACCTCCGCGACAGCCGCGAGCGCGGAAAGCAGCCCCGCACGATGGAAGGGCGCGAGTCGCGGCTCAACGCCCACATCCTCCCGACCATCGGCGAGGTACGGGGTCGCGAAGTGGCGAGTGGAACACAGCGGCCGTCATACGGCACTTCACTTCCCGGGCCGGCGACCCGCATCGGCACCTGCATCTCCAGATCAACGCTCGGATTTGGGCGGCAGGCGGCAGGCGGCAGGCGGCAGGCGGCAGGCGGCAGGCGTGGCCTCCACACCGTCGGTGTGCGCGACAGCCTCGAGGCGATCAACAGGATCGGGCATGCAGCCGTGGTGACCAACCCGAAGTTCCGAGCGGTCCTCGCGGAGCACGGCTACACCCTCGACCACGAGACCGGCGAGGTCATGCAGTTGGCCGGCTACACCGGCGCGTTGAGCGCTCGGTCACGATAGATCGAGGCGAGCATCGACCGGTACGAGGCGCAGTGGCGACGAGACCACCCCCCGGCGAGGAGCCGGGACCTCTGTCACCGACCTGCCCCCCAGCCCAATCGACGGCGGTCGGCCTAGGTCCGAGACCCGTACCGTTCTGTCAGGTCGCCATGCCTGAACCCGTACCATCCTGTTGCGCCAGAACCTCTAAATCCGTACCGTTCTGTCACGTCCACATACCTCAGACCCGTACCGTTCTGTACCGCCAAACCGCTAAGGTGAGGTCATGAGAGACGATCAGCGGCGCCAACACCTCGTGGACTCGAATCCGTGGTGGCGAGCCGCAAGCGCGGGCGAGGACCCGACCGCTTGGACCACCCACCAGCGCATCCTTCGCAGTCGACAGAATTATGACCTCGGCTACCGGCCGGCCATCCTCGACGATGTCCGCACCGGCCCAATCACAGACCTTCTTGTCGTTCTCACCGGCCCGCGCCGCATCGGAAAGTCTGTTGCCCTGCTCGACACCGCTGCCGAGTTGTGCGCTCGGCAAGACATCGACCCTCGACAGGTGGTCTACCTCCCCTGTGACGGAATGAGCGTCCAAGACGTGCGGCGCTGCCTGGTTCTGGCACGCGAGCTGACACGGGCGATCGACTTTGATCAGCCGCAGCCCCGAGTGTGGCTGCTTGACGAGATCAGCGGAGTCTCTGGTTGGACCGCAACGCTCAAGCTGGCTCGGGACACCACGGACTTCGGCGGCGACACCGTGATTGCCACGGGCAGCCGCTGGGCCGCAGGTGAGGATGTCCAGGGAAACCTGCTCGCCGGCCGCGCCGGGACGACGCCCGGACGACGCACCCGCCTCCTGCTGCCGATGACCTTCCGTGACTACCTGATCGCTTCTCGCCGCCAAACGCCCGCCCTCGAGGCTGTGCATGTGAGTGACCTGCAGAGCCCAGAGGTCGCGAGGGCACTTGACGCCATCGCGTTCGACGTCGACGCCTACGACCTGGCTTGGCAGGACTACCTAACCTGCGGCGGCTTCCCACGCGCGGTCGCCGAGCACACCCGCAAAGGTGCGGTCTCCGACAACTACTTGGGCGACCTCAAGTCGTGGTTGCGCACCGATGTCGATCCCGAAGGCCCGCAAGACTCGGTGCCCCGCTTGCTGAGCACCCTTGCGGAGCGCGCCACGAGCCCCCTCAACATCGCCCACACTGCGGAGGAGCTCGATTACAACTCCCGCTCCACTGCCGAACGCCGTCTTAACCGGCTGGTCTCGAGTCACGCTGCCATGTGGTGCCCGCGACGCGACGGCGACAGGATCGTCGTGGGCGCGCAATCGAAGCTCTACCTGACAGACCCGCTTCTTGCGTCCCTGCCGTCGAGACTCAGGTCCGGCATGCCCGCGCCCGACATGACACGGCTCACTGAGATGGCTATTGGGGTAGCCATGGCGCGCGCGATCGATGATCTTGAAGAAGGACGCTGGGTCAGCGGCGACACCATCGGCTACGCCCGCACCGCTCGCGAAGGCGAAGTCGACCTCGCACCGATCACCGTCCCGTCCGCAGCGGGTCCCATGACAACCGTTCCCGTGGAGAGCAAGTGGGTAAACCACGGTTGGAAGGGCGAGGCCAGGACCATCACCGGGAAGTACAGCCGCGGCGTCCTCGCCACCAAGTCAGTCCTCGATGTTGGCGGAGATGTATGGGCAGTCCCGGCCCCACTCGTTGCTCTGCTGCTCCAATAGCCGACCGGCAGGATTGAGGCCGTGAACGACCTGCAAGCCGAACTGGAGAGCCTGCGGCAGGAGAATGCTCGCCTGCGTAAACTCCTCAAGTTGACCGACACGGAGGCTGCTCCGGCTCGTGGCACCCAGGCAGCATGGTTCGACAAGGCACCCGGTTCAGTGGACGCGAGGTCGTCCTCACAGGCCAAGGTCGAGTTCTACGCCGCACTATTCGGCGCGAGACGCGACGTTTATGCCGTCCGCTGGGAGAACGCCCACACCGGCAAGTCGGGATGGATGCCCGCCGTCGAGGGCGGCTGGCGCAAGGGACGCTCTGCCTCCGACATACGACACCTGCCGCTGACCCCCGAGGTACTGGCCGCGCATCTGACCGGCAACGTCCACATCGGTCTGTACCCGATGCTGCCCGGCGATCAGACCTGCTGGCTTGCCGCGGACTTCGACGGACAGGCCGCCTTGCTCGACGCGCTCGCCTACCTCAAGGCGGCACGAGCCGTTGGCGCGCCTGCCGCGCTTGAGGTGTCCCGGTCCGGGATCGGTGCCCACGTATGGGTCTTCTTCACGGACCCGGTCCCAGCGGCCACCGCGCGCCAACTCGGAACGGCTCTCGTCCGCGAAGCGATCGCCATCCGTGGCCGGATGGACCTGCGCTGTTACGACCGGCTCTTCCCCTCCCAGGACGTGCTACCCGGGCAAGGACCCGGCAACCTGATCGCGGCCCCGCTCCACGGCAAGTCACGAAAGCTAGGCACCACGGTCTTTCTCGACCTGGCCACGCTGGAGCCGTTCGAGGACCAGTGGGAGTACCTCTCTACCCTGGAGCGCCTTACCCCGAAGCAGGTCACGAAGCTCGCCTCGGCGCTCCGGGAGCCGACGGTCGGGGCACGCGTCGACCTGGCCCAACCCGCCCGGTCGACGAAGACCCAGCCGAATCCGGCACCGATCGTGCATCTGAGCCTTGACGGCACGGTGCGGATTCCCGGGCCGGAGCTGAGCCCTTCCCTGTATGCGACGTTGAAGCACGCAGCGTCGACGTACAACCCGGAGTTCTACGACCGCCAGCGGCGCCGCCAATCGACGTGGAACGTCCCGCGGATCATCACCTCCTACGACGAGACGCTCGACGACCACCTCGTTCTCCCGCGCGGGCTACGCGACACGGCGACGCGACTCATCGAGGGAGCCGGCAGCAAGGTCGAGGTCGACGATCAGCGAGTCGCCGGCGATCCTTTGGACCTCTTGCCGACCTTCAATCTCAGGCCGCAGCAGCAGGAGGCAGTGGAAGCGGTGCTGCCGCACGAGTTGGGACTCTTGGTCGCTCCGCCCGGCTCTGGGAAGACCGTCATGGCCTGTGCCGTCATGGCCCGGCGAGCCGTTTCCACTCTCGTTCTGGTCGACCGCAAGACGCTCGCCGACCAGTGGCGCCGCGAGATCACCGACCTCCTCGGCCTCAAACCGGGGCAGCTCGGCGGCGGCCGATCCAGGCTCACCGGCATCGTCGATATTGCCACCTTGCAGACACTCGCCCGCCGATCCGACCTCGCCGACAAGCTCGGCACTTACGGCCAGGTCATCGTCGATGAGTGTCACCACGTCCCGGCCGCCGCGTTCGAGACCGCCGTCCGCGCCATCCCCGCGCGCTACTGGGTGGGGCTCACCGCCACGCCTTATCGGCGCGACGGCCTCGATGACCTGATCGGCTTCCAACTCGGCCCGGTCCGGCACACCTTCACTCACGCCGATCCCGACACCCTCGAAGGCGCGGGTGCTGACCGGCCCCACCCCGTGCTCGTCGTCCACGCCACCTCGTTCCGGCTGGAGGACCCAGTCGATCTATCTATCCCTGGCGCCATCGCAGGCGTCCACCGCGCGCTCGCCGAAGACCAGTCACGCAACGAACAGATCCTCACCGATGTAGTGGAGGCACTCGGTCGCGGCCGCCACTGTCTTGTCCTCGCCCAGCGAACCGGCCACGTCGACCACTTCGCCGCGGCACTCGCCGAGCGAGGGCTGGACCCGGTCGTCCTCAAGGGCGGCATGAGTGCCAAGCAGCGCGCCGCAGCCATTGGGCGGCTCAACCCGTCCGAATCCGACTCGCCGCTGCTTGTGGTCGCGACGGGCCACTTCGTCGGCGAAGGCTTCGACTGTCCCGCACTCGACACGCTGTTCCTGGCAGGCCCCGTCTCGTTCAAGGGACGCCTCGTCCAGTACGCCGGCCGCATCCTCCGAGCCCATCCGGGCAAGCAGACCGCCGAGGTGCACGACTACCACGACGTCGTAGTTCCCGTCCTCGCTGCGGCGCTCAGCAAGCGAGCACCCGGCTACCTGAGCCTCGGCTTCCCCGATCCACGCAAGTCGACGTGACGCGCCACGCCGAGGTCGTCCGACCTGAGTGATACACGAGAGTGATGCACGAAGCCCCGGAATCGGTGTCCAAGGGCGATTGTTGCTGAACCGCATGAACCCGCACACCCCCACTGATGACCTGCGGTTTCGTCAGAACCCGCTGACAGCCGCCAACAGGGGAACCTCGTGGCACCAGTGGCAGGCCTCTTACCCGACCGAGAGCAGGACGGGGACGTCGCGGCGCACTGCCTCGGCGAAGGCCTCGGGCCCCCAGGGCCACCAGTGCACCGGATTGTCCTTGTGCTGCAGCAGGTACGGGCTCGTCGATCCGGCCAGCCGGTTCGTCATCGCGCCAGTCTCGCACCAGGGCGGGCCGGACGGCCCGATCCCGGCGGCCGCGCGCGCTGCGATGATGCGGACATGCGGCCCACTCTGTTCACGATCGAGCGCGAGAGACCTGGGCGCCTGCACACCATGGCCCACCCACGGGGCGGGGAGTGGCTGCCCGCAGAGATGGCCGGGCTGGCCCGGGCCGGGGTCGACGTGCTGGTCAGCCTGCTCGACGATGCCGAGGTGCACGAACTGCACCTGGACGACGAGCATCGGCTCGCGGAGGCGGACGGCATGACCTTCCGCCGCCTGCCCACGGCCGACCAGTCGGTTCCCGACCGGGCCGCGACCATGGCCATGGCGGCGGCCGTGGCGGCGGACCTGGCCGGCGGACGCGAGGTGGCCGTGCACTGCCGGACGGGCATCGGCCGATCCTCGACCCTGGCCGCCGCCGTCCTGGTCCACGAGGGCCTGACGCCCGAGGACGCCTGGCAGCTGATCGGCGCCGCACGAGGCCTACCGGTGCCCGACACCGAGGAGCAGCGCGCGTTCGTGCGCTCCCTGACCGACCACCATCGGGGGCACCACCCAAGCTAGGCGCCGGGCCGGCCCTCGCCGGCGGGCGGAGCCGCATCGGGCGCGTCGGCCGCCTCCGGGGCGGCCGGATCGGGGCTGTAGCGCACCTTGCGCAGGTGGCCGGTCATGCTGCGGATGAGCAGGTAGGTCGCCACCGCCATCAGGAACAGCACCAGGAAGCCCAGCCATCCGGGACCGAACCCCCGGGGGTCGTCCCCCACCGCCAGGCTGGACATCGGCAGAGCCGACAGCATCGCCCTCACACCCTCACTCGCTCTCGGATCCCGGCGAACAGGTCGTCCTCGGGGATCGGCGCGTCCACCAGCGACCGCACCAGCTGGAAGTCCTCGGTGGGCCAGACCCGCTGCTGCAGCTCCAGCGGGATGGAGAAGAACCATCCGTCCGGGTCGACCTGGGTGGCATGCGCCAGCAGGGCGCGGTCGCGCACCTCGAAGTAGTCGCCACAGGCGACCCTGGTGGTGATCGGCTGCTCGGGCTCGACCCGCTCGGGGTCGGCGGCCCGTTGCTCCACCCACTCGGCGAACGGCGAGACCAGCCCCGCGTCGAGGATCGCCGCGTGCAGCGCCGACACCTTCGCCCAGGAGAAGATCCGGTCGTAGTACAGCTTGAGCGGCTGCCACGGGTCGCCGGCATGGGGGTAGCGGGTGGGGTCCCCGGCGGCGTCGAAGGCCTCGACGGAGATCGTGTGGCACATGATGTGATCGGGATGCGGGTACCCGCCGCGCTCGTCGTAGGTGGTCATCACGTGTGGACGGAAGGCCCGGACCAGCCGGACCAGCGGCGCCGCGGCCACCTCCACCGGCTCTAGGGCGAAGCACCCCCCCGGAAGTGGCGGCAGCGGATCACCCTCGGGCAGGCCCGAGTCGACGAAACCCAGCCACTGGTGACGCACGCCGAGCACGTCGATCGCGCGGGCCATCTCGTGCCGACGGAACTCGGCGATGTCGCGCAGCAGGTCCGGGTCGTGCGTGAGCGCAGGGTTGAGCACGTCGCCGCGCTCGCCGCCGGTGCAGGTCACCACCATGACGTCGGCGCCCTCGGCGACATAGCGGGCGAGGGTGGCCGCGCCCTTGCTGGACTCGTCGTCCGGGTGCGCATGCACCGCCATCAGCCGAAGCCGGTCCGACACCGACACCCTCCTGGTCATCGAGCGCGAGATCGCGAGACAATCCCGTCAGACACCCATCATGGCCGATGCCCATGGTGCCGACGCACAGCGGATGCAGCCGAGCGCGCCGATCATGACCTCCGAGAGGGGCCACCGCCCGATGACCTCGCCCGAGATGCTGGCCGAGCGCTACGGCCGCCCCGCCGACCCCGTCCGCGTGCGGCGGCGGCTGATGGTCACTTTGGTGGTGTTCGTCACGGTTGCTGTGGCCTTCATGGTGTGGGCGGCGGCCGCCCGCGGCCGGGGCAACGTGGAGTGGACCGAGCTGGGCATGGACCAGGCGACGCTGACCTCGGAGCGGGCCACGTTCACCTTCCAGCTCGCCCTGCCCGCCGGTGACCAGGCGATCTGTACCGTCCGCGCGGTCAACGAGCGGATGACGGAGGTCGGCCGCACGGATGTCGTGCTCGGGCCCTCCGAGAGCGGCCGGCTGCGCACCAGCGTCACCCTGCGCACCACCGAACGGGCCGCCGGTGGCGGAATCAAGGCCTGCGTGCTGCGCTGAGCCTTGATAACCTCATTCGCTTCCCCTTCTTCCGCCTTCTCCCCACTTCTGGAGCCCCCGTGACCGAGACCAGCGCCGTGACCTGGCTGACCCAGGAGGCCTACGACCGCCTGAACGGCGAGCTGGAGCACCTCAGCGGACCGGGGCGCGCCGAGATCGCGAAGAAGATCGAGGAGGCCCGGCAGGAGGGCGACCTGCGCGAGAACGGCGGCTACCACGCCGCCAAGGAGGAGCAGGGCAAGCGCGAGGCGCGGATCCGACAGCTGCGCCAACTGCTGCAGAGCGCCCAGGTCGGCGAGGCCCCGACCAGCACCGACGGCAGCGTCACCTCCGGCATGGTGGTCACCGTCGACCTGGCCGGTGACGAGATGACCTTCCTGCTCGGCCACCGTGAGGTGGGCGGCGACACCGATCTCGACGTCTACAGCGAGAAGAGCCCCCTGGGCTCGGCGATCCTTGGCCGCAAGGTCGGCGAGACGGGCACCTACACCGCGCCCAACGGCAAGCAGATCTCTGTGACGGTGGTCTCGGCCAGCCGCTTCTCCGGCTGACCGGGCCCGCCCGGTCACTGATCCTGCTGGCGGAATCCCCTACCGGTCGGGCCCGACCTGCGGCAACCTCGGGTCATCACTTCACCGACCAAGGGGTTCCCACGATGGCTCGCCGTCCCGTCCTTTCTCTCGCCCTCGGGCTCGTCACCCTGTCCCTCGCCGTCGCCGGCTGCGGCTCGGACTCCCTGTCCACCTCGTCCGCCGGCACGCCCAGCGCCTCGACCAGCGCGCAGGCCAAGGACGACGCCCTGGCCGCCAAGCTGCCGGCGAAGGTGAAGGCGGCGGGCAAGATCGTGGTGGGCACCGACGCCACGTATGCCCCGAACGAGTTCCTGGCCGCCGACGGCCAGACGGTCAAGGGCATGGACGTGGACATCTTCAACGCCGTCGCCCAGAAGTTCGGGGTCACCGTGCAGTGGGTGCCGGCGAGCTTCGACTCGATCATCCTCGGCGTCGGCAGCGGCAAGTACGACGTCGGCGTCTCCAGCTTCACCATCAACGCCAAGCGCAAGCAGGAGGCGAACATGGTGAGCTACTTCAGCGCAGGCACCCAGTGGGTGACCGCGAAGGGCAACCCGAAGAAGGTCGACCCGGACAACGCCTGCGGGCTGAACATCGGCGTGCAGAAGGGCACCGTCCAGGCGGACGTGGACCTGCCGGCCCGGAGCAAGAAGTGCACGGACGCCGGCAAGCCGGCGATCAACCCGATCGTGGACGCCGACCAGGGCAAGGTGACCACGTCGGTGATCTCGGGCAAGGCCGACGCCATGCTTGCCGACTCCCCCGTCGGCCTGTACGCGATCACGCAGACCGGCGGCCAGCTGGAGCCCATCGGGAAGATCTACGACGCGGCCCCCTACGGGTTCGTGGTGGCCAAGGACCAGACCGACTTCGCCCAGGCGATCGCCGACGCGCTCAAGGCCATCGACGCCGACGGCGCCTACAAGCAGGCCCTCGCCACCTGGGGCAACGAGTCCGGCGCGATCACCGACTTCGCGGTCAACCCGTGACCACCGCCGCCACCGACGACCGGCCGGGTCTGATCGACGCCCGGCCGGTCAGCCACCCCTGGCGGTGGGTGGCCATCGCCGCCCTCGCGGTGCTTGTCGCGATGATGATCAGTTCGATCGTGACCAACCCCCGGTGGGACTTCCCGTTCGCCTTCCAGATCATGCAGCAGAACCCGGTGATCGACGGGCTGTGGCGGGGCACCATCCTCGGGACCGTCGGCTCCATGCTCCTCGGCGTCGTGCTGGGCGTGATCATCGCGATCATGCGGCTGTCGGACAACCCCGTGCTGCGCGGGGTGTCCTTCGTCTACACCTGGTTCTTCCGGGCCATTCCGCGCTACGTGCTGCTGGTCATCCTCGGCACCGGGGTCGGCTTCCTCTACCGGGAGATCCGGTTCGGGGTGCCCTTCGGCCAGCAGCTCGCCTCGCTGCTCGGCCTGAGCACCGACCTGACGTTCATCGGGCTGGACTGGAACGCGATCTCCAACACGATCTGGGTGGGCATCCTCGGCCTCGGGTTGTCCGAGGCGGCGTACATGGCCGAGATCGCCCGGGCCGGGATCCTCTCGGTGGACAAGGGCCAGCTCGAGGCCGCTCAGGCGCTGGGGATGAGCAACGGGCGCGCCATGCGCCGGATCGTGCTGCCCCAGGCGATGCGGGTGATCGTGCCGCCGACCGGCAACGAGACCATCGCCATGGTCAAGGACACCTCGCTGCTGGTCGCCGTCCCGGTGATCGTCGAGCTCTACTACCAGGCCTACCAGTTCGGGCAGCGGGAGTTCAAGATCATGCCGGCGCTGGTGGCGGCGACCCTGTGGTACCTGATCATCTGTTCGCTCCTGATGGTCGGCCAGACCTACCTGGAGCGCTACTTCGGCCGCGGGTTCGGTGAGCCCCGCCCGAAGAACAAGCGGTTCGCCCGTCCCGGCGGGATGGGGGGGATGTGACCGTGTCGCAGATGCCCCTGGTGCATGCGGTCAACGTGACCAAGGCCTTCCACGGACAGGAGGTCCTGAAGGGGATCGATCTGGACGTCGCCGAGCGGCAGGTGGTCTGCATGCTCGGTCCGTCCGGCTCGGGCAAGACCACCTTCCTGCGCTGCATCAACCAGCTCGAGACGATCGACGGCGGCCGGATCTGGGTCGACGGCGAGCTGATCGGGTACCGGGAGGCGGGCGGGCGCCTGCACCGGCTGAGGGAGCGCCAGATCGCCGCCCAGCGACGCGAGATCGGGATGGTGTTCCAGCGGTTCAACCTGTTCCCGCACAAGACCGCGCTGGACAACATCATGGAGGCGCCGATCCAGGTCAAGGGCGAGAACCGCGACGAGGTGCGCACCCGGGCCCTCGCCCTGCTGGAGCGGGTCGGGCTGAAGGACAAGCCCGCCGCGTACCCCGGCCAGCTCTCCGGCGGCCAGCAGCAGCGGGTGGCGATCGCCCGGGCCCTGGCGATGAAGCCGAAGCTGATGCTGTTCGACGAGCCGACCTCCGCGCTGGACCCCGAACTCGTCGGCGAGGTGCTCGCCGTGATGCGTGAGCTGGCCGACGAGGGGATGACGATGATCGTCGTCACCCATGAGATGTCCTTCGCGCGCGAGGTCGCCGACGAGGTGGTGTTCATGGACGGCGGGGTGGTGGTGGAGAAGGGGCCGCCCAGCCAGGTGATCAGCAACCCGCAGCATGACCGCACCCGCATCTTCCTGCGCCGGATGCTGGCCGAGTAGCCGAGTAGCCGAGTAGCCGAGTAGCCGGCCGAGGCGGTCAGCGGGGGACCGGGGCGAGTTCGCGGCCGGCCAGGGCCGCGGCCGCCGCCGGGTGACGGTCGGCGAGCAGCCCGGCGGCGAACAGCACGTAGTGCGCGTCGACCGCGATCCGGGCCGCCTCGGGCACCTTCCAGCCACCGGCGTGATCACGCGTCAGCGGTT
>JBAPWU010000587.1:0-3047 GCA_049283855.1 Kineosporiaceae bacterium | reverse complement strand
GTACCCGCCCAGGCCGGCCCGTGGGGCACGGCGCCCGGTGCTCAGCCCACCTGGGGTCCGCCGGGCCTCGCCCGCAAGGGCGCAGTCCTCGTGGGCGGAACCTCCTACGAGTGCGCCCCCTGGCGCCTCCGGGTCGCCTCGTCGCTGGTCGACGGGCTCGTCGTCGGCGTGGTCAGCGGGATGGTGTCGGTGGTCAACGACACCCTGGGGAATGTGGCCTGGCTGCTCGTGGTCCTGGCGAACACCGTGTACCTGCAGGGCACCACCGGCCAGACCCTGGGCAAACGGGCGGTGGGCACGCACCTGGTGCGCAAGGTGCGCAGCCACCCCGGCACCGAGCAGCTGGTCGCGCCGGGAATGGGTACCGCGTTCCTGCGGCGCATCGCCCAGGTCCTCGACTCGCTCAGCCTGGGGATCGGCTACCTGGCCCCGCTCTGGACCCAGCGTCGGCAGACCTTCGGGGACATGCTGACCCAGACGGTCGTGATCAAGGCGTCAGGCCCGCTGTCGCTGTCGCCGGCCGGGCCGAGCGACCAGTCCGCCGCGTGGTGAGCGGGTGAACCTAGACTCCGGGGTGTGAACTCTTGGTGGCGCCATCCCGTGCGCCTGGTGCCCCTGGCGTTCCTGGCAGTCATCGTCGCCGGCACCCTGATCCTGCTGCTGCCCGTCTCCCGCAACGGCCGGGCCGGGGCGAGCGTGCTCACGGCGGCGTTCACCGCGGTCTCGGCCACCTGCCTCACCGGGCTGACCGTGGTGGACACCGCCACCTATTGGAGCCCCTTCGGTCAGACCGTGATCCTGGGGCTGATTCAGGTCGGCGGCTTCGGCGTGATGTCGATGGCCACCCTGCTGGCTCTCCTCGTCTTCGGCCGGATCGGGGTGCATGGCGCACTGGTCGCCCAGACCGATTCGCACACGAGCGCTCTCGGGGACGTGCGCGGCGCGCTGAAGACCATAGCCCTGTCCACCCTGGCCATCGAGTCCTTGATCACGCTCATGATCACGGGGCGCTTCTACTTCGGTCTGGGCGAACCTCTCCCGAGGGCGCTGTGGCACGGCCTGTTCCACGCCCTGAGCGCCTTCAACAACGCGGGCTTCGCGCTGTACACGGACAACCTGATGGCGTTCGTCGCCGACCCCTGGATCATCGTCCCGCTGTGTGCCGCGATCATTGCGGGAGGGATCGGCTTCCCGGTCTACTACGAACTGATCCGGCGCCGGAGCAGGCCGAGGCACTGGTCCGTGCACGCCCGGATCACGGTGATCGGCTACTTCGGGCTCACCGCCATCTCCACGGCGTCCTTCGCCATCGTGGAGTGGTCCAACCCCGGCACCCTGGGGGGTCTCGGCACCGGCGGCAGGATCCTCGGCGCGCTGATGGGCGGGGTCACCCCCCGCACTGCGGGCTTCAACTCCGTCGACTACGCACAGGTGCAGCCCGAAACGATGCTGCTGGACACGATCATGATGTTCATCGGCGGCGGCAGCGCGGGAACGGCGGGCGGCATCAAGGTCGGCACCTTCCTGATCCTCGCGTTCGTGATCTGGGCCGAGGTGCGGGGCGAACCCCAGGTGGTCATCGGTCGGCGGGCGATCCCGACCAGCACCATCCGTGAGGCCCTGTCGGTGGCCCTCCTGGGTGTGGCCGCCGTCGTGGCCGGAACCGGCTTCCTGCTGGCCGACTCCGACCAGTCCCTGGAGCGGGTGGCCTTCGAGGCTGCCTCGGCCTTCGGCGCCTCGGGCCTGTCCCCCGGGATCACCGGGTCGTTCAACGCCTACGGTCAGATCGTCCTGATGGTGCTGATGTTCGTCGGCCGGCTCGGCCCGGTCACCGCCGCCACGGCGCTGGCCCTGAACCGGCGCCGCCGGTTCTACCGGCTGGCCGAGGAGCGCCCTCTGGTCGGCTGACTCAGCTGCCGGCGTCCTCGCGCCAGTCCCAGACGGCGACCACCTGGTCCTCCTCCTCGGTGGCCCCGCCGCCGACGTAGGTGTGCCGTGCCGCCTCGTTGTCGTGCGCGGTGGCCACCCACATGCCGTAGCAGCCCTGCTCGACGGCGATCCCCCGCATCGCCTCGACCAGGCGGGCCCCGACGCCCTGGCGCTGCGCGGACTCCTTCACCGACAGCTCGTAGACGAACATCTCGGTGCCCTTGTCCGGGTGGGTCATCTCGATCCCGGTGATGAAGCCGATCGGGCGGCCCAGGGCGTCCTGGGCGAGCACGAGGTGGTGCCCGTCGGTACTGAGGAAGCGCTGCGCCCACTCGGGTCTCACCGGGTGGTCGAACAGGTCGGACGCCGCGAGCAGGGCATTGACGTCGCGCGGGCCCAGAGTGGTCAGACGCACGCCGTCCATGAGGCCGGACCCCCTTCGGACGGAACCGGGCACCACCTACCCATCAAGGCCGCGAGCCTAGCGGACCGCTCCGGCGGGCCCCGCCGAATCTGCTCATGCTCCGCAGGGCCGTCGATTCCGGCCCGATTCGAGCGCACGGCGACTGCCCCGCGGAGCATGAGCAGATTCAGGCGGCGGACTCGAGGGCGAGGAGGAGGTGCTTGGCCGCCTCGCCACCGGCGTAGTGGCCGGAGGAGCCGTCGGAGCGGACGACGCGGTGGCAGGGCACCACGATCGGCAGCGGGTTGGTCGCGCAGGCGGTGCCGACCGCGCGCACCGCCTTGGGGCTGCCCGCCGCCGCCGCCACCTCGGCATAGGATTCCGTTGTGCCGTAACGGATCTCGCTGAGATGGGCGAGTACGTCGCGGCGGAACCCGTGGGACAGGCGCCAGTCCAGCGGCACGTCGAAGGCACGCCGGGTGCCGGCGAAATACTCCTCGAGCTGGCGGACGACGCCCTCCAGCCGGTGGGGAGCCCGCAGCACCCGAGGGCTGACCCTGGCCGCCAGGTCCTCCAGCACCGCCTCGTGGTCCTGCGCGGCGAAGGCCACGCGCACCAGGCCGGCGGGGGTGGCGGCGAGCAGCAGGGAGCCGATCGGCGACTCCAGGGTGGTGTAGGCGACGTCGAGCACGCCAGCCCGCTCGGCGTCCACCGC
>JBAPWU010000586.1:0-5934 GCA_049283855.1 Kineosporiaceae bacterium | reverse complement strand
GTGCAACACCGCCGACGCCGACGATCCGAGCGCCCCCGCCGATCCGACCGACAGCGGCCTGCTCCAGGCCGCCCTGATCCTCGGCGCCCCCAAGGCGCTGGGCTCGCGGGCGATCGGCCATGCGGCGACGTACCACTTCGATCCGCGGCGACGGCTGATGACCACCGTCGACCGGGTGACGGCAGAGGACACCGACGGTGACGGCGTCGGTCTCAGCGGGGCCGGCACCCTGATCGTGCACACCAAGGGCGCCCCCGAGGAGGTGCTGCGCCGGTGCGACCGGGTGCTGCACGGCCCGGACGACGTGCGCCCGCTCACCGACGACGGGCGCCGGGACCTCCTCGACCGGCTGGCCGGCTACGCGCAGCAGGGGCTCCGGCTGATCGCCGCGGCCGATCGGCGGGTCGGCGGCGACGTCCGCCTGGAACCACTGGACCGGGACGAGATCGAGCTCCACCTCACCTTCCTCGGTGTGGTGGCCCTGCTCGACCCGCCCCGCCCGGAGGTGGCCGACGCCATCGCCCGCTGCCACACCGCCGGCATCCGGGTCATCGTGATCACCGGCGACCACCCGCTGACCGCGGGTGAGATCGCCCGGCGGGTGGGCATCGGCGGCGAGCACCCCCGCGTCGTCAACGCCTCCGACATGGACCGGATGAGCGAGGCGGACCTCGACGCGCTGCTCGCGGGCGGAGAGGAACTGGTCTTCGCCCGCAGCTCCCCTGAGACCAAGATGCGCATCACCGACGCCCTGCAGGAGGGTGGGCAGGTCGTGGCGATGACCGGGGACGGGGTGAACGACGCCCCGGCGCTCCGACGGGCCGACATCGGCGTGGCGATGGGCCGCTCGGGTACCGACGTCGCGCGCGAGGCGGCCACCATGGTGCTCACCGACGACGACTTCGCCACCATCGTGGCCGCCGTGCAGGCCGGACGGCGCGTCTACGACAACGTCCGCAAGTTCATCCTCTACATCTTCGCCCACGCCACGCCCGAGGTGATCCCGTTCCTGGTGTTCGCCCTCTCGGGCGGCCGGATCCCGTTGCCGCTGACCGTGTTGCAGATCCTGGCCATCGACATCGGCACCGAGACCCTGCCCGCGCTCGCCCTCGGGCGCGAGCCTGCCGAGCCCGCCGTGATGGAACGCCCGCCGCGCCCGCGCGGTGAACGACTGATCCGGGCCGAACTGCTCGTGCGCGGCTGGCTGCTGCTCGGCGGTGTCTCCGCCGTGCTGGTGCTCGGCTCCTACCTGGCCGTGCTGCACGCCGCGGGCTGGACCCCCGGTGCACCCGTCGGCACGGGCTCGGCCCTGCACACGGCCTACCTGCAGGCCACCACCACCAGCTTCCTGGCCATCGTGGCCTGCCAGGTCGGCACCGCGTTCGCGGCCCGCACCGAGCATGCCTCGCTGCGTGCCATCGGGTTCACCCGCAATCGCCTGCTGCTGGGCGGCATCGCCTTCGAGCTCGTCTTCGCCGCGTTCGTGGTGGTGGTGCCCGGCGTCCACCAGGGCCTCGGGATGCAGCTGCCGCCCTGGTGGATGCTCGCGCTGATGCTCACCTTCCCGGTGCTGGTCTGGGCCCCGGACGAACTCGTCCGCCGGCTGCGCCGGCGGGCCGGAACGGTGGTGACGACGCAACCGGGCCGATGACCCGGACGTCAGAGAGGTGTAGGACGAACGAGCGGTGGAGGCGAGATCCATGGATCCCATCGACGCGGGCGTATCCGTGATCGACGAGCGGGTTGCCGACCATGGAAGGGCCGGCCAGACCCGCTGGCTGGTGCCGCTGGTGGCGATCGCCACGATGGTGGTGGTGGCCATGGTGGCCGCGCTGCTCTGGCTGCGCCGGGATGACACCCCCGGCCCGGCCGCCGTACCGACCAGCGTGCCGTCCAGCGCCGCATCGGCCTCCCCTGCCCCGGCGTCCGCCTCGCCGACGCTCGCCCCGTCACCGAGCCCCAGCGCCGTCGGCACCACCATCGCCGCCCCTGTGTACTACGTCGCTGACGTGGAGGGCGGCCCCCGGCTGTACCGGGAGTTCCACCGCGTACCCGTCCTGGCCGGTGGCCCCGCACTCACGGCCCTGACCGAGATGTTCCGGGACAACGCCGCCGACCCGGACTACTCCTCGATGTGGCCGGCCAGCACGCGCGTGCTGTCGGTGGCCGTCTCCGGGAGTACCGCGACGGTCGACCTGTCCGGCTTCGTCTCGCTCGGTTCCTCGTTCGAGGGCGCCGCCGTGCAGCAACTCGTCTACACGGTCACCGCCGCCGAGCCCACGGTGAGCACCGTCCGGCTGCTGGTGAACGGCGCGACCCCGCCCTCCGGTCACATGGACTGGTCCGCGCCGATCGCTCGCGACAACCCGCTGAACGTCCAGGCCTCCGTCTGGATCCTGACCCCGACCCAAGGCACCACGGTGTCCTCGCCGGTGCGGGTGACGGTGTTCGGCACCGGGTGGGAGGGCAACGTCCCGCTGAAGGTGTACCAGGGTGAGACCGTCGTGGCCTCGACCTTCGTCACCACGATGATGGGCGGCTTCGCCGAGGCATCGACGACGATCACCCTGCCGGCCGGCAGTTACGAGGTGCGGGCCTACAACGACAACGGCCTGGACAGCTCGCTGAAGCTCTGGGACACCAAGGCCTTCACCGTGAAATGATCACTGCGGTCGAGCCGTCCCGGTGTCGGGGTAGGCGACCACCTCGGTGGCCTTGGCGGTGAGCCAGACCTGCTGTCCCGCCTGCAGTTCCAGCTCGGCCACGGCCGCCGGGGTGACGTCGACCAGCGCGGAGGGATGGCCCTCGACGGCCACCCGCACCCGGTCGGTGAGCAGCTCGAGCCCGGCGACCCGGCCGGTCCAGAGGTTGCGCGCCGACCCCGGGTCGGGCGGGCGGGTGTGCAGCGAGATCGCCGTCGGCGACACGGCCACCAGCATCCGGTCCCCGGGGAGTGGGTGGACCCGGGCCTCGCCGTCGTCCGGCAGGTGCCCGGCGGCGAGCAGGGTGCCACCCCGGTCGAGGGTGATCCGCCCGGTGGCGCGGTCGGCGATCACCCCGGGGTAGAGGTTGAGCCCCATCAGCCGGGCGACGTACTCCGTCGCCGGACGGCGGGCCACCGCGGCCGGGGGTCCCGCCTGCACCGCCCGCCCGCCCTCCAGGACCAGGATCCGGTCGGCGAGCACCATCGCCTCGAGCGGGTCGTGGGTGACCAGTACCGTGGGGCCGGCGAAGGTCGACAGGTAGCGGCGCAACTCGCCGCGGATCTCCAGCCGGGTGCGGGCGTCGAGCGCAGCGAGCGGTTCGTCGAGCAGCAGCAGTCTCGGCTCACTGGCCAGGGCCCTGGCCAGTGCCACCCGCTGGGCCTGGCCACCGGAGAGTCCGTCGGGGCGACGCCCGGCCAGGTCGGCCAGTCCGAGGCGCGCCAGCACGCCGTCCGCCTGCAGGCGCGCCCGGCGCCGAGGGACGCCGTGGGCGCGGGGGGAGAAGGCGACGTTGTCCCGCACGGTCAGATGCGGGAACAGCCGGTAGTCCTGGAAGACCAGGCCGACCGCACGGTCGACGGCGGGCACGAAGATGCCGCTCTCCACGTCGTCCCACGTGGTGTCGCCGATCGCGACCCGGCCCGCCGAGCACCGCAGCAGCCCGGCGAGGGTGCGCAGCAACGTGGTCTTTCCGGACCCGTTCGGGCCGAGCACGGCGAGGATCTGCCCCGGGGCGACGTCCACCGTCACCTCGAGCCGGAAGGCCCCACGAGCGACCGACACCTGCGCCTGGACGGGCGATCCGGCCCCAGTCATGGAACGGCCCCGGGCCGCAACCACCGGTCGCGCAGCAGGGCGAGCACCGCCACGGACACGACGAGCAGGACCAGGCTGAGCGCGACGGCCGACTCCGGGTCGGTCTCGAAGGCCCGGTAGACGGCCAGCGGCATGGTCTGGGTGACACCGGGCAGGTTGCCCGCGAAGGTGATCGTGGCGCCGAACTCCCCCAGCGCGCGGGCCCAGCACAGCACGCTTCCCGCGGCGAGACTGGACCCCACCAGCGGCAGCGTCACCCGCCGGAACGTCGCCATCGGTGAGGACCCCAGCGTGGCAGCGGCCTCCTCGAGGCCGAGATCGGCGGACCGCAGTGCACCCTCCACGGTCACCACCAGGAACGGCATGGCCACGAACGCCTCGGCCACCACGACGGCGACGGTGCTGAACGGCACGGTGAGACCGAACCAGAGGTCGAGGTAGCGCCCGAGGAACCCGCGCCGCCCGAAGGCCAGCAGGAGCGCCACTCCGCCCACGACGGGAGGGAGCACCAGGGGCAGGGTGACCAGGGCCCGCAGCAGGGTCAGACCGCGGAAACTCGCCCGGGCGAGCACCCAGGCCAGGGGCACCCCGAGGACCAGCGAGACCACGGTGGCAGCGCTCGCGGTGACCAGGGACAGGCGCAGTGCCTGCACGGCCTGGGCGTCGGCCAGGACCCGGGGCAACTCACGCCAGGGCGCCCGGATCACCAGCCCGACCAGGGGTGCGAGCAGGAACAGCGCAGCCACGCCCGCCGGCACCGCGAGCGGCCAGGGCGGTGCTCCCGGTGGTGTGTCGCTGCGCTGGGTCGTGGTCATCTGCCTCAGGGCTGCCGGAAGCCGGCCGCGGTCAGCACCCTCACGCCGTCCGCAGACAGCACGTAGTCGACGAAAGCCGTTGCCAGCGAGGGGTTCTTCGACGCGGTGAGGGCCGCGATCGGATAGCTGGTGGAGGCGTTGACCCGGGCCGGGATCTCGATTCCCGTGACCTTGCCCCTCGCGGCCAGCACATCGGTGACGTAGACGAGTCCGGCGTCCACCTCGCCGAGTTGGACCTTGGCCAGGGTCGACTTCACGTCGGCCTCCTCGGTCACGGGGGTGACCGTCAGACCGGCGTTGGCCAGGACCCTCGCCGCCGTCGCGCCGCACGGCGCCGCCGCCTGGCACAGGGCCACCTTCACCCCTGGTGCGGCCAGGTCGGCGAGCGAGGCGATGTGCGCGGGGTTGCCCGGCGGGACGGCGATCTGCATCACGTTCTGGGCGAAGGGCCTCGGGCTCGATGCGGCCCTGGCGGCGACGACGGTGTCCATGGTCTTGGTCGAGGCCGAGGCGAACACGTCGGCGGGGGCGCCCTGGGTGATCTGAGTGGCCAGGGCCGAGCTGGCGCCGACGTTGAACGTGACCGTGGTGCCCGGATGCGCCTTCTGGAACTGGGAACCGAGCGTCTCGAACGCATCGGTCAGCGACGCCGCCGCGAACACGGTGAGCGCACCCGACACCGCGGTGACCGAAGCCTGCGTCGCGCCCGAGGAGGCGGACGGCGCACCGACCGACGACGTCGATCCACAGCCCGCGAGCAGGGTGGACGCCAGGGCCAGACCGGCGAGAACAGCAGGGGCAGGACGGCGCATGGTCAGTCCTCCGGGATCTCGACCACGACGTTGGTGGACTTCACACTGGCCACGGCCAGCACCCCCGGCGCCAGGCCGAGCTCGTCGGCGGCCTCACGGCTCATCAGGGACACCACGCGGAACGGTCCGGCCTGGAGCTCCACCTGGGCCATCACCGTGTCCTTGATGACGTTGGTGACCAGGCCGGTGAAGTGGTTGCGGGCCGACTGCGCGACCGTGCGCCGGTGGCGCACCGGAGTGGTCGCCGCCAGCTCCTCGGCGAAGGCGGCCAGCACCGCCCCGTCGATCGCCCGCCGGTTCGAGGGGTCGTTCGTGGTGGTCAGGCGACCGGTGTCCGCCCAGCGGCGCACCGTGTCGTCGCTGACCCCCAGCAACTCGGCCGCCTGGCGGATCCGGAAGGTCGGCATGCCACACAGTCTAACCGTGCCTGCGGTCCCCTGCGGTCCCTTCCTCCTCGCACACGTCCCATTGTGGCGGAAGAGCCCGTGTCTGCGGATTGGCACGCTC
>JBAPWU010000585.1:0-2060 GCA_049283855.1 Kineosporiaceae bacterium | reverse complement strand
ACCGATGGCAACCCGACCGATGGGAACCCGCTCGCACGACTAGGCTCACGCCCGTGACGCAGACTCCCACCGGCGTGACGCCGGATCTCAAGCCCCGCAGCCGTGAGGTGACCGACGGACTGGAGCGTGCGGCCGCTCGCGGCATGCTCCGCGCGGTCGGGATGGGTGACGACGACTTCGCCAAGCCGCAGATCGGTGTCGCCAGCTCCTGGAACGAGATCACCCCCTGCAATCTGTCCCTGGACCGCCTGGCCAAGGCGAGCAAGGACGGCGTGCACGCCGGGGGCGGGTACCCGCTGGAGTTCGGCACGATCAGCGTCAGCGACGGCATCTCGATGGGCCACGAGGGGATGCACTTCTCCCTGGTCAGCCGCGAGGTGATCGCCGACAGCGTGGAGACCGTGATGATGGCCGAGCGGCTCGACGGCTCGGTGCTGCTCGCCGGATGCGACAAGTCCCTGCCCGGCATGCTGATGGCGGCCGCCCGGCTCGATCTCGCCGCGGTCTTCCTCTACGCCGGCACGATCCTGCCCGGCCTGGCCCGGATGTCCGACGGCAGTGAGCGCGAGGTCACGATCATCGACGCCTTCGAGGCGGTCGGGGCCTGCGCCCGGGGCCTGATGAGCCGGGCGGACGTCGACGCGATCGAGCGGGCGATCTGCCCCGGCGAGGGCGCCTGCGGAGGCATGTACACGGCCAACACCATGGCCAGCGCCGCCGAGGCGCTCGGCATGTCGCTGCCCGGCAGCGCCGCCCCGCCGGCCACGGATCGGCGCCGCGACGGCTATGCCCGCAAGTCGGGCGAGGCCGTGGTCGACCTGCTGCGCCGCGGCATCACCGCCCGGGACATCATGTCCAGGAAGGCGTTCGAGAACGCGATCGCCGTGGTGATGGCCTTCGGCGGCTCGACCAACGCGGTGCTGCACCTGCTCGCGATCGCGCACGAGGCCGAGGTCGAGCTGAGCCTGGACGACTTCACCCGGATCGGGGAGAAGGTGCCGCACCTGGCCGACGTCAAGCCGTTCGGCGCCCACGTGATGACCGATGTCGACCGGGTCGGCGGCGTCCCGGTGGTGATGCGGGCCCTCCTGGACGCCGGGCTGCTGCACGGCGACGCCCTGACCGTCACCGGCAGGACGGTGGCCGAGAACCTGGCCGACCTCGACCCGCCGGACGTGGACGGCGTCGTGATCCGGTCCCTGTCCGCGCCGATGCACCGCACGGGCGGGATCACGGTGCTGCGCGGCTCCTTCGCCCCCGACGGGGCCGTGGTGAAGAGCGCCGGTTTCGACTCCGACGTGTTCGAGGGCACCGCGCGGGTCTTCGAGCGGGAGCGGGCGGCGCTGGACGCGCTCGAGGACGGCACCATCACCGCCGGCGACGTGGTGGTGATCCGCTACGAGGGCCCCAAGGGCGGCCCGGGCATGCGCGAGATGCTCGCCATCACCGGGGCGATCAAGGGCGCCGGGCTCGGCAAGGACGTGCTGCTGGTCACCGACGGCCGCTTCTCCGGCGGCACCACCGGGTTGTGCGTCGGCCACATCGCCCCCGAGGCGGTGGACGGCGGGCCGATCGCCCACGTGCGCGACGGCGACCGGATTCGCCTCGACGTCGGCAAGGGCACCCTCGACCTGCTCGTCGAGGAGGCCGACCTCGCCCGGCGGGCCGACGGCTGGCAGCCCCTGCCGCCGAGGTACACCCGCGGCGTGCTGGCCAAGTACGCCCGCCTGGTCGGGTCGGCCTCCACCGGCGCGGTCTGCGACTGACCATGACGGGGGCGGCGGTGCTGACGGGGCTGGTGACCGTCACCGCTGCCGCCGCCTGCGCGGCCTGGGCGGATCGGTCCTCCCGTTCCGCCGGGATGGTGTCCCGGGGGGCCGCCCTGATCTCCGGGTGGGCGGGTCTGGCCGGCCTCGCCGCGATCCTCGCCCTCTTCCCGCCCGCCGTCCTGGCCGGCACGACCGCCGGCGCCGTGCTGGGGTGGACCCTGTCGATCGCCGGGGGAGGGCTGGCCGCCTCCGGCCTGCTGCGGCTGCTGCCGATCGACGGCGAGGCTGGTC
>JBAPWU010000584.1:0-7114 GCA_049283855.1 Kineosporiaceae bacterium | reverse complement strand
CCACCAGGCCGAGGGCTGCGAGGGCGTCGCGCCGGGCCGCGCGGCGCCCCAGCAACCGGCGGTACCCCAGCACCAGCACCGGGATCCCGGCGAGATCGAGCAGCATCCAGGGCCAGGCGAAGCTCATCGTCGCCTCCGCGTGCGCAGCGCGGAGATCCGGGCCAGGGCCCGGACCAGGTCCTCGTCGGTGGCCACGGTGAACAGGTCGGTGCCCGCCCTCCGGACGCCGGCCACGAGTGCGGCCCGGCGCTGATCGGCCGCGGCCCGCAGCCGGGCCTGGAAGGCCGGGTCGCCGGTGTCGACGAAGATCTGCTCACCGGTCTCGGCGTCCTCGACGTAGATCATGCCGACGGCCGGGAGGTCGAACTCGCGCCGGTCGAGAACCTGCACGGCCACCACGTCGTGCCGACGGGCCAGCTGCGCCAGCGGACGCTCCCAGCCGGGCTCGGTGAGGAAGTCGGAGACGATCACGATCAGCGACCGCCGCCGGGCGATGCCCAGGACGGCGCGCAGCGGAACGGCGAGGTCGGTGACCTGGCCGCCGCCGCGCGGGCCGGTCCGGGCGCCCTCCGGCGGGGTCATCAGCCGGGAGATGATCCGCAGCACCTGGGTGCGCCCGTGCCCGGGAGGGATGGTCTCCTCGACGGCGCGGTCGAACAGCACGGCCCCGACCCGGTTGCCGCCGCGGGCCAGCAGTTGCGCGACCGTGGCCGCGACCTCGGTCAGCACCAGGTGCTTCTGCCGCTCGACCGGGCCGAACCCCATCGACGGCGACCGGTCCAGCAGCAGCCAGGCGGTGACCTCCCGGTCCTCGAGGTACTCGCGCACGTAGGGGGTGTCCATCCGGGCGGTGACGTTCCAGTCGATGTGGCGCAGGTCGTCGCCGGGGGCGTACTCGCGCAGGTCGGCCACGTCGATCCCGCTGCCGCGGAACAGGGTTCGGTAGTCCCCCTGCAGCCGGCCGTCGAGGCGGCGGATCACCCGCCACTCGATCCGGCGCAGCACGCTCTCCGGCGTCAGCGCTGGGGGGCGGGCCATGGCCGACCACCGGAGGGTGCGCCACGGTCGCGCAGCGGGATGTCGGGCAGCGGCACGGCGTCGATCACCGGACCGAGCAGGTCGTCGGGCGTGACGCCGTCCGCCAGGGCCTCGTAGGAGGGCACGATCCGGTGCCGCAGCACGTCGCGGGCCAGGTCGCGGGCATCCCCCGGCAGGGCGTAGTCACGCCCGCGCAGGAAGGCGAGCGCCTTCGCCCCGAGCACCAGGTTGATCGAGGCGCGCGGGCTGGCCCCGAAGGAGAGGTAGCGGGCCAGGTCGGGCAGGCCGACCGTGGCCGGTTCGCGGGTCGCGCCCGCGAGGCGGACGGCGTACCGGATGATCCCGGGATCGACGTACACGGCGTCGGCCGCCCGCTGGTAGGCGAGCAGCTGCTCGGTCTCGATCACCTGGGCGGTGGTCTCCAGGGCGGTGGTCATCCGCTCGACGACCACGTACTCCTCCTCCGGGGTCGGGTAGCCGACGAGCACCTTGAGCATGAACCGGTCGACCTGTGCCTCGGGCAGCGGATAGGTGCCCTCGGACTCGATCGGGTTCTGGGTGGCCATCACCAGGAACGGGTCCGGCGCCGGGTAGGTCTCGCGCCCGATGGTGACCTGGCGCTCCTGCATCACCTCGAGCAAGGCGCTCTGCACCTTGGCCGGGGCCCGGTTGATCTCGTCGGCCAGCAGCAGGTTCGCGAACACCGGTCCGAGGGAGACCTGGAACTCCCCCTCGCGCTGGTTGTAGATGCGGGTGCCGACGACGTCGGCCGGCACCAGGTCGGGGGTGAACTGGATGCGCTGGAACTGCCCTCCGATGGCCCGGGCCAGGGTCTTGATCGCCATCGTCTTGGCCAGCCCGGGGACACCCTCGACCAGCAGGTGGCCACGGGCCAGGAGCGCGACGAACATGCGCTCCAGGAGCTGGTCCTGGCCGACGATCGTCTTCTTGACCTGGTAGAGGGCATGTTCGAGCGGGTGGTCGGTCCATTCGGCCGGCGGTGGGACCGGCAACTGCGGGGGGGTGTCCATGGCTCTCCCGGGATGAGGTGACCTGTTCTGGCGCAACGGATCCGGCTACCGCTGGGGGCCGCCGGCGACACCCCCGGCGGTGGCGATCGGCACGGCGAACCCGATGCCGACGAAGAAGGCCTGCTCGGAGGGGTTGGCCAGGCCGGTGACGATGCCGATCACCTGCCCGGCCCGGTCGAGCAGCGGGCCGCCGCTGTTGCCGGGGTTCACCGCGGCGTCGAACTGGATCAGCCGCTGCAGCGTCCGGCCGTTCTCGGCGCGCACCGATCGAGCGGTCGCGGAGACCACGCCGGCGGTCAGGGTGCCCTGCAGGCCCAGCGGGTTGCCGACCGGGAAGACGGCGTCGCCGACCTGCGGCTCACCGCCCATCACCGCGGGCACGACGACCCCGGGCAGCCGGTCGACGGCCAGGACGGCGATGTCGCTGTCCGCCTGCCGGCTCGCCACCCGCGCCGAGGCCTGCGTGCCGTCGGCGAAGCGCACCGTGATCGGACCGCCGTCCTCGACGACGTGCAGAGCGGTCAGGACGGCGCCCTCGGCGTTGATCACTACACCGGAGCCGAGCGAGGTCCTGCCGGGCGAGGTCCTGCCGGGCGCGGCCGGTTCGGTCGTGATCGTGACGAGTGAGGGGAGGATGGCGCGGTAGGCGACGGCGGCGTCCGGCGGGGTGTTGCGCTGCTTGTCCTGGGCCCGGGCGATGCCCTGCTGCACGGCCTTGTCCACCTCGGCCCGGCTCACCGGGGCCGTCGGCGAGTCCGCGAACCGCCAGAGGGCCAGGGCGACGACGACGCCCACGATCAGCACGGCGAGGGCCCAGGTCGGGCGCGGGCGCCGGAACCGGGACCGCGGCCGCTCAGGCGGCGTCACGTCGCCGGAGACGTCGACCAGCAGCGGCGGAGCCGACCGTTCCATTCAAGGACTTTACGACTGATCCGTCAGGATCACATCTGCGCGATGACGGCCCGGCTCACTGCGCGGCGGCGCTCGCCCGTCGGGCGAGCCGACCCACCGTCAGGCCCTGGACCACGATGCTGAACACGACCACCGCGTACGTCATCACCAGGAACAACTCGCGCGGCGCGCCGTCCGGAAGGGTGAAGGCCATGGCGACGCCGAGGGCGCCGCGCAGCCCGCCCCAGATCATCAGCCGGCGGGTGTAGGGGTCGAAGACGCGGAACCGCCTCAGAATCATCATCGGGAACTGGACGCTGATCGTGCGCACGGCGAGAACCAGCGGGATCGCGATCAGCCCGAGTGCGACCGGCTGCGCACCGAAGCGGAGCGTGACGACCTGGAAGGCCAGCAGGGCGAACAGGAACACGTTGAGCAGTTCGTCGACCAGGTGCCAGAAACCCTCGAAGTGCTCGCGGCTGGTCAGGGTGGACGGCGTGCGGTCGGTCAGCGAGCCGACCAGCAGACCCGCCGCGACCGCAGCCAGTGGAGCCGACACGGTCAGATGGAGCGCCACCGCGGTGAGGGTGATCACCACGCCCAGCGAGACCAGCACCTCGGTCACGTAGTCCGCGACCACGCGGATCAGCAGCAATCCCACGTAGCCGATCACCACACCGAGCACCAGGCCTCCGACGGCCTCTCTGAGGAAGAACAGCCCGACCGCGGGCGCGCTGAGTTCCACCGTGTGGCCACCACCTGAGCCGGAGGTCGCCACCGCGGCGAGCACGGTGAACGCCACCACCCCGACGCCGTCGTTGAACAGGCTCTCGCCGGCGACGATCGTTTCGATCCGGTGGGGAACCTGGGCGTGCTTGAGCATGCCGAGCACGGCGACCGGGTCGGTCGGACTGATCAGCGCCCCGAACAGGAGGCAGTACACCAGGGCGACGGGCTGACCGAACGCCTCGAGCAGCAGGTGGACCAGACCGCCCACCACCGCGGTCGAGATCGCCGTGGAGAGCAGGGCGAAGACGAACACGGGCCAGCGCAGGCCCCACAACTCGTGCGAGTCCAGGCCCAGCGCGCCGGCGAAGAGCAGGAACGACAGCACCCCGAGGAAGACGACCGCGTCGAAGTCGATCGCGTGCACGGTCTGCACGGCGTCCAGGGCCAGCGGCACCTGCAGCCTGGCCAGGCCCACGATCGCCAGGCTGACGACGAGGCCGCCGATCGTCACGCCGACCGTCGAGGGCATCTTCAGCAGACGCGCGTTCGCCACGGCCAGCAGGGCGATCAGGCCGACCAGGACCGCCGACAGGTCGAGCAACTGCATCGCGGTCTCTGCTCTCGTGGATGGGCCGGGCGGGGACGCCGACTCTAGTTGATCGGCCCTGCCGGACCCGGGCTCACGGTCCGCCGCCCGTCACGACGATGGCCGGATCGCCAACTGGGCCCGACCGACCAGCAGGGCGAGACCGAGCCCCAGGATCCACGCCACCAGATGGCCCAGGTCGGTGAACGACCGGACGATCAGCAGCTGGCCGACCAGGCCGAGGCTGATCCCGGCGAGGTACCAGCCCTGCCATCTCGGCGGGACCCGCAGGGACAGCAGCCCCATCACGGTGACCAGCCCGTAGCTGACCCCCACGTCGGTCGCCCGATCCTCCGCCAGCGCGATCCGCCCGTGCACCATGCCCGCCGTGAGCACGGTAGCGACGAACAGGGTCGTGCCGACGTGGCCCAGGACGACGGTGATCAGGACGGCGCCGCGCCCGAGCCAGCGCTGCAGGGTGCCGTAGGCCCACACCAGCGGCACGACGATCCAGACATGCCACACGGCCGGTTCCACGAAGGCACTGACCACCAGCACGAACGGCGGGTGCTGGCGCAGGTTCACCAGGTTGGTGCTGCTGTCGAGGATGAACCGATCGGCCACCCGGGACGGGACCAGGCTGAGTGCGATCGCCACGACGATCACCACCCCGGCATAGGACACGGCCAGGTCACGGCCGCGGACGGCGGCGAGCAGCCGCGGTCCGAGCCTCGCCACGTCCGTCATCCCTCGGTCGCGGCCACGCGGGCGTCGTCGGGGGTGTCCCGCCCGCTGACGGCGAGGTACCCCACCAGGACGGCGATCGCGAGTCCGAACGCCAGGCTGACCTGCCAGAGCCCGAGGCCGAGGGCGCCGACGTCGGGGCCGAAGGCGAGGTAGTCGGCGATGCTCGCGCCCAGCGGACGGGTCACCACGTACGCCAGCCAGAAGCACACGATCGCGTTGGCCCCGAACCGGAGGTGGGCGAGGCCGGCCGCGGCGAAGACCCCGGCGTAGAGGGCGATCGAGAGCGGGAAGCCCCAGCCGAGGGCGAACGCGGTGAGGTCCCCGGCGGCGGTGCCCAGCGCGAAGGTGATCAGGACGGCGGCCCAGTAGAACAGCTCGCGCCGGGTGGTGTGGATGCTGTGGATCGACAGGGTCCCCTCCAGCCGGTACCAGAGCGCGAAGATGCCCATCAGCACGCCCGCGAAGCCGAGGGTGGCCATCGCCTCGCTCACCCCCAGCACCTGGACGATGGCGTCGGTGATCAGGGTGCCGGCGATGCCGACGAGGACCACGGCCGCCCAGTACACCGCGACCACGTAGCGCCGCGTCGCCAGCTGCAGCACCAGGGAGAGCGCCAGCACCCCCGCGGTGAGCAGCAGGGAGACCCGCATGCCGAGCACCTCCTGCGCCAGGAGATCGGCCGTGGACTCCCCGCCCGCGGTGGTGAGCAGTTTGATGATCCAGAAGTAGACGGTCACCTCGGGCACCTTGGTCGCCAGGCGACGTCCGAGCACGCCGGCATCGCGGCCGAACGGGGCGGTCCTCGTGGTCATGGTGAACGATCCTGACAGGCAGAGCCGACTCAGGCGAGGTGGGTCGCCCCTCCCAGCAGACCCGCGGTCATTCCATGACCCGCAGGGCGGAGGGGATGTCCATCCGGCTCAGGCGGCGCACGTTGAACAGCGGGGCGATCGCGACGGTCAGGACGCCCAGGGCGAAGGCGGTCCCGACGGTGGCGCCGGACAGCGTGGCGACCACGCCGATCTCAGGCAGCACGGCCGGGATCGTCGTTGCCGCCATCCAGACCAGGACGCCGTACCCGCCGGCGATCCCGACGGCGGTGGCGGCGACCCCGACCAGGGCGGTCTCGGCGACGGCCAGCGCGATGATGGTCCGCGCGGGCAGGCCGAAGGCGAGCATGGTCGCGTGGTCGCGGGACCGCTCGTCCATGCCGATGCTGGTGGTGTTGACGGCGATGAGCAGCGCCAGCAGCAGGGTCACCAGGGCCGCCACCCGCAGGATGCCGAGGAACTCGTCGAGGCTGGCCCGCATCCCCTCGGTGGTCGTCCGGGCGGCCTGGGCGGAGGCCACGTCGGGCACGGACAGCAGGGCGCGTTGGACCTGCGCCGGGCTCACCCCTGGTGCCGGAGTGACCGTCAGGTAGTTCGTGGAACCCGTCAGGCCGAATGCCACGGCCGTGGCCGGATCGACGTAGGCGAAGACCCGCATCGGGTTGGGATGGATGCCGGCGACCGTCATGGCGGTGCGCGCCGTCCGCAGCCCGTCGGCGCTCGCCTGCGGGTGGGTGACCTCGACCGTGTCGCCGACGGCGACCTGCAGGTCCTCGGCGGCCGTGCGGGCGAGCACGATCCCACCCACTGCCCGGCCGGACTCGATCGTCGGCGTCCAGGGGGCGTGCTCGTCGAGGACCTCGACCAGGAGGTCCACCTCGCGGCCGGCCCGGGCGGCGGTGCCCGGCAGCACCAGTCCCGTCGCGACCAGGTCCGTCTGCGGCAGGTCGCGGACGGCGCGGACGACGGTCCCGTCGGCGGGTTGGAGCGAGGCCAGCGACACGGTGACCCGGTCCGGGGCCGAGCGCAGCACCTCGCGCTGGGCGTCGTCCAGAGTGGCGTTGAAGGTGTCCAGGAAGCCGACGGTGGTGACCAGGGTGGTGATCGCCGCCGCGATCCCCAGCACGGTGAGGGTGGTGCGCCGCGGCGTCCGCAGCACGTTGCGCAGCGGGATCTGCCGGTAGCTGCGCCCCTGCGACGGCAGCCTGCGCAGCAGCCGCGCCGACCCGCGACCCCGCGCCGCGAGGTGGCCGACCCTGATC
>JBAPWU010000583.1:0-11112 GCA_049283855.1 Kineosporiaceae bacterium | reverse complement strand
CCCGGCCAGGCAACCCTCGCCGTGATGCTCCGCCGGGCCGTCGTTTCTGCCCGGATCGACGCCGGATCCGACGGCTCCGCGGAGCATGAGCGGGGCGCGTGGGCGTGGATCGGGATGAGGGGGACGGGGCGTGCACAGGGGAGGAGTGGCGGGGGCTTGTCCACAGGGGGGTGTGCGGGCCGGGTGGAGGGTCGGACGGGCGCGCAGGGTGTGGTTCATGGATGCCCGATCTCTCGTCGTCACCCGTAGCGCCATGCGGGACGAGGGCCTGCGCGACGACCAGATCGACAATCACCTGCGTCGGGGCCGCTGGGTCGCCGTGCGCCGTGGGGTCCTGGCACCGCGCACGACCCCTCGCGCCGACCCCGACGTGGAGGTCGCCGCGGTCGTGGCGGCACTGAGCCGGGACGTGGTGGTCAGTCATGCCCACGCGGCCCGTCTGTGGGGGCTGCCCTCGCCGCTCGGTGGATGGCCGCCGCTGACGGTCACTGCCGGCGGTGGCCCCACGCGGCGCCGTGACGGAATCCACCTCGTGGTGGCGCCGTGCCCCGACGAGGACATCGACGTCGACACGCACGGCCTTCCGGTCACGACGATGGCCCGCACCGTCGCCGACTGTCTGCGCACGCTGCCCCCGCCCGATGCGCTGGCCATCGCCGACGCCGCTCTGCGGGGCGAGCTGTCGGTGCCGGACCTGGCCTGCGTGATGGCGCGCCAGAAGGGATGGCCGGGCATCGTCGTCGCTCGGCGGGTGGCCGGGCTGGCCGACCCGCGACGGGAATCTCCGCTGGAGTCCTGGTCGGCGTGGTCCTTCGATCTGTTCGGGGTGCCACAGCCGACCTGGCAGGTCGACCTGCGGGACGCGGGCGGATGGTTCTGCGGCCGCGTGGACGGGTGGTGGAAGGAGGGTGTGGCCGGAGAGTCGGACGGAAAGGCCAAGGCGCTGCTGGCTGCGGCCGAACGTGGAGGTCTCGATGCGTCCACCCTCGCGAAGGTGCTCGACGACGAACGGCGTCGTGAGCAGAGAATCCGCCGCACGGGGTGTCAGGTGGTTCGCTGGGGGGCCGGGGATGTGCGCCGGCGCACGCCGTCCGCCGCGTTGGCCGCCCACCTGGTCCACGAACTCGCCACCGCCCGCACACGCTCCCCCTTCACCGGCTCCGCCCGCCCGGCCAGGCAACCCTCGCCGTGATGCTCCGCCGGGCCGTCGCTTCTGCCCGGATCGACGCCGGATTCGACGGCCCCGCGGAGCATGAGCCGAGTGGACGGGTAGCGTCGGGGCGTGCGGTTGCGGCTGAGGCGGGACGAGTCGAGCCTGGGCGACCTCTTGACCCAGGTGGCCGGGCACCTCGCCGGCGCCGCCCAGCATCTGGCGGCGGCGCTGGACAGCGATCAGGAGGCGCGGACGGCGAGCGTCCGCGGGCTGCAGGTGAGCGATCAGGACGCCGAGGCGGCGGCGCACGCCGTCCTGCGGGGCCTGGCCGCATCGTTCGTCACCCCGTTCGACCGGGCCGACGTGTTCCGGCTCTGCTGGGCCCTGCGCCGTTGCGTCGCCCGGATCGACGCCGTCGGGGACACCCTGGAGGTGCTGCGGATCGGCGAGATGCCGGCCCGCACCGCCGAACTGGTCCAGCTCGTCGTTCGGGCCACCGAGATCACCGCCGCGGGCATCCCCCGGCTGGGTGACCCGGGAACCCTCGCCGGGCCGTGGATCGAGCTGACCGTGCTGGCCAAGCAGGCCGGCCAGGTGCATCGCCGGCTGGTGCTCGATGTCACCAGCACGATCAGCGACCCCGCCCAGCTCGCCCGTCAGCTCGAGATCGTCGAGGGCCTGCGCCGCGTAGTCGACGCGATCGAGGCGATCGCCGATGCCCTGCAGACCGTGGTCGTGACGGAGAGCTGAGGGTGGAGCCGACTCTCGTCGTCCTGGTCGTGCTGGTGGGACTGGTGTTCGCCTGGTCCAACGGCATGCACGACGCCGCCAACGCGGTCGCCACCTCGTTGAGCACCGGCGCGCTGACCGCCCGCGTGGCTCTGGGCATGTCCGCGGTGCTGAACGTGCTCGGAGCCCTGCTCGGGGCCGGCATCGCCGAACTGGTGGGCACCCGCCTGATCGAGGTCCCGGTCAACCGGCCCGGCCCCTCGCTGGTGCTCGCGGCGCTGGTGGCCGCCCTGGCCTGGAACCTGCTGACCTGGTGGGCAGGGATGCCCTCGTCGTCCTCGCACGCCCTGATCGGTGCCCTGGCCGGCGCGGGTACCGCCGCGGGCGCCCGCGTGGACTGGACCGAACTCGGAACCTGGGTCGCACTGCCGATGCTGCTCTCGCCGGTGCTCGGGTTCGTGGGGGCCTGGCTGGTGATGCTCGCCGCGCTGCGCGTGTTCCGGGACGCCGCGCACGGGCGCGCGATCCGGGGGTTCCGGATGGCCCAGTCGGTCACCGCGGCCACCGTGTCCGTCGGACACGGCGTCCAGGACGGGCAGAAGACGATGGGGGTGCTGGTGCTCGCCCTGGGCGCCACCGGAGCCGCAGGGGTCTCCAGCAGCGCGCCGGACGGCGCCGTTCCGCTGTGGATCCGACTCTCGGTGGCGGTCGCGCTCGGGCTGGGCACCCTGGCCGGCGGACGACGCATCATCCGCACCCTGGCCCGCCGCGTCGTCCGGATCACGCCGGTGACCGGGTTCGCGGCCGAGAGCGTGGCCTCGGGAGTGCTCTACGCGGCAGCCGGGCTGGTGGGTGTGCCGGTGTCCACCACCCACACCGTCACCGCGGCCATCATCGGAGCCGGCGCCACGGGCGGGCTGAGGGCGATCCGGTGGGGGACCGTCCGGGTGATCCTGCTGGTCTGGATCGCCACCCCCTTGTGCACCTTCGCGGCCGCCGGGCTGCTGCTGCGGCTCGGGCAGCTGCTGGTGCGCTGATCAGCCGAACCGCCCGGAGATGTAGTCCTCGGTCGACTTCTGGGCCGGCTTGCTGAAGATGGTCGTGGTGTCGTCGATCTCCACCAGCTTGCCGGGCTTGCCGGTGGCCGCGAGGTTGAAGAACGCCGTCCGGTCCGAGACCCGCGCCGCCTGCTGCATGTTGTGGGTGACGATCACGATCGTGTACTCGGCCTTCAGCTCCTCGATCAGGTCCTCGATGGCCAGGGTCGAGATCGGGTCGAGGGCCGAGCACGGTTCATCCATCAGCAGCACCTGAGGGCGGACCGCGATCGCCCGGGCGATGCACAGCCGTTGCTGCTGGCCGCCGGACAGGCCCGCTCCGGGCTTCTTCAGCCGGTCCTTGACCTCTTCCCAGAGGTTGGCCCCCTTGAGCGAGGCCTCTGCTGCGGCGTCGAGGGCGGCCGAGTTCTTCACCCCGTTCAGGCGCAGCCCGGCCACGACGTTGTCGTAGATGGACATGGTGGGGAAGGGGTTCGGGCGCTGGAACACCATGCCGATCGTCCGCCGGACGGTTACCGGATCCATCGAGGAGGCGTAGAGGTCCTGCCCGTCGAGGCTGACCTTGCCCTCGATCCGCCCGCCGGGGATCACCTCGTGCATCCGGTTCAGCGTTCGCAGCACGGTGGACTTGCCGCAGCCGGAGGGCCCGATCAACGCGGTCACCGACCGGGGCTGCACGGTCATCGATACGCCTTCAACCGCCTTGAAGCTGCCGTAGAAGACGTTCAGGTCCTTGATGTCGATGCGCTTGGCCATCTCGCGGTCGCTTTCCTCGTCGTCTCGGCTCGGCTGGTCGGTTGTCGGGTGAGGTGGTCAGGCCTTGGCGTTGAGCGTGCCGAAGCGGGCGATCAGCCGGCCCAGCAGGTTCAGCACCAGCACGAGCAGGATCAGGGTCAGCGCGGTGGCCCACATCCGCTCGACGGCGCTCTCGATCCCGGTCTCGGTGCGGTCCTGGTTGATCATCGTGGGAAGCGTCGGCATGTACCCCGAGAACAGGTTGGTCGCGATGTTCTTGGTGTAGGGGCCGAGGATCAGCAGCGGCGCGGTCTCGCCCATCACCCGGGCCAGGCCGAGGAGCACGCCGGTGATGATGCCCGAGAAGGCGGTCGGCAGGACGACACGGGTGATCGTGACCCACTTGGGGACGCCGAGGGCGTAGGCAGCCTCGCGCAACTCGTTGGGAACCAGCTTGAGCATCTCCTCGGTGGATCGGACGATCACCGGGATCATCAGCAGCACCAGGGCGAGGCAGACCGCGAACCCGACTCGCTGGAAGCCGAACGTGGTCACCCAGACGGCGTAGATGAACAGCGCGGCCACGATGGACGGGACGCCGCTCAGGATGTCCACCATGAACGACACTGCGCGGGCCAGGGCGCCGCGGCCGTATTCGACGAGGTAGACCGCGGTGAAGATCCCGATCGGTACCGAGATCAACGACGTCACCGCGCCCTGGATCAGGGTGCCCTGGATCGCATGCACCGCGCCGCCACCGAGGTCGGTGGAGTTGATGTTGCGCTGGGAGTTGGTCCACCACGTGCTGGCCGCCAGCAGATGAAGGCCCTTGCTGGTCACCGTCCAGAGGATCCAGACCAAGGGAATCATAGCCAGGGCGAAGGAGGACCACATCACCACCCGGGCGATGACGTCGCGGATGGCGCGGCTGCGCGACTCCGGGGTCAGGTCGAGGTCGGGGCCCTCGACGGCGATCGCCTCGTCGTGCTGGAGGGGGAGGTCGGCCATGCGAGCATTTCTCCTGAACGGCATGCTGGCTGGGGTCGGGGTGGCGGTCATTCCGTGAATGCCTTCCTGCGCTCGATCACGATCCGGGCGATCGCGTTCACGATGAAGGTCAGCACGAACAGCACCAGGCCGGCCGCGATGAACGCGCCGGTCTTCTGCGGGGAATCGAACTCCGCGGCGTTGTTGGCGATCCGCGAGGCGAAGGTCTCGCCGCCGTTGAACAAGGACCAGGTCCAGTCGGTGCCGCCGGCCAGCGTGGAGACGATGAAGGTCACCGCGATCGTCTCGCCCAGGGCCCGGCCCAGGGCCAGCATTGAGGCGCTGATCACGCCGGGCTTGCCGAAGGGGAGCACCGAGGTCCGGATCATCTCCCACTTGGTGGCACCGAGGGCGAGGGCGCCCTCCTTGTGCGGAATGGGGGTCTGGTCGAAGACCTCGCGCGAGATCGCGGTGACGATCGGCAAGATCATGATAGCCAACACGATGCCGATGAAGAAGATCGTGCCTCCGGTGATCCCGGTCGAGCCGAACAGCGGGAACCAGCCCAACGAATCGGTCAGGAAGCGTTCGACCGGTGCGATCACGGGCCGGAAGACGATCAGGCCCCACAGGCCGTAGACGATCGAGGGGACGGCGGCGAGCAGGTCGACCAGGCTCGCCGCCGGCCGCTGCAGCCAGGGCGGTGCGTACTGGGTGATGAACAGCGCCACGCAGACCCCCACCGGGACGGCGATCAGCATCGCGATCACCGATGCCGCCACCGTCGTCCAGAGCAGTTCCAGGATCCCGAACCGGGGGTTGTCACCACCGGGTGACCACTCCCGGGACGTGAGGAAGTTGGCCTCGTCCTTCAGCAAGGCCGGGATGGCCTGGGAGAGCAGGAAGGCACCGATCAGGCTGACCAGGGCGATGACCACGATGCCGGCGCCTCGCGCCGCTCCGGCGAACATCCGATCACCCAGCCGCCCGGTCGAGACCGGGGTGCGCGACAGCGACGAGCCGCCGTCTGGATCGGGGGATTCGTCGAGGGCGGAGGCGCCGGTCATCGAGGTCATGTCACACCTGTCCTGGTCGGTTCCGGTCGGGCCCAGATCAGCCGATGGCGTCGATCGCGGTGGCGACCTTGGCGGCCACCTCGGTCGGCAGCGGGGCGTAACCCTCGGCCTCGAGCTGCGTCTGCACCTCGGTCGAGGCGAAGTGCTTCAGGAACGCCTTGACCGCCTTGCCCTTGGCGGCGTCCTTGTACTTCGAGCAGACGATCTCGTAGGTGACCAGGTTGATCGGGTAGGCGCCCGGCTCCTTGGTGGCGTAGTCCAGGCTCAGCGAAAGGTCGTTGCCGGTGCCCTTCTGCTTGGCCGTGGCGATCATCTTGCCCACCGAGGCGCTCGTCAGCTCGACGGCGCCGGCGCCGGTGTCGATGGCAGCGATGCCGAGGGCGTTCTGCTTCGCGTAGGACCACTCGACGTAGGTCACACCGCCGTCCTGGGCCTTGACGGCGCTGGCGACCCCGGCGGACTTCTCCTTGCCCTCGCCGACCTTGCCGCCCCACTTCTTGCCGGTCTCGATCGTCGAGCCGCCGGCGGCCTTGAGGTACTTGAGGAAGTTGTCGGTGGTGCCCGACTCGTCGGAGCGGAAGAAGACCTTGATGTCGGTCGCCGGGAGGGTGACGCCCTTGTTGAGCGCGGCGATCGCCGGGTCGTTCCACTTCGTGATCGCGCCACTGAAGAGCTTGAAGGCGACGTCGCCGCTGAGCGCCAGCTTGTCCACGCCCTTGACGTTGTAGGCGATCGTGATCGGGCCGGTCACCATGGGCAGGTCCCAGGCCGGCGCGCCGCAGGTGGCCTGCGCGGCGGTGGCCTCGTCGTCCTTCAGCGAGGAGTCGGACCCGGCGAAGTCGACCTGGCCGGCGTTGAAGTTCTTGATGCCTGCGCCGGAGCCGGACGGGTTGTAGTTGATCGTCACGTCGGGGCACTTCGTCTGGAAGGACTTGATCGCGGCCTCGATGGCGTTCTTCTGTGCGGAGGAGCCCTCCGCCTTCAGAGTGCCGGTCGGGCAGTCGGTCGCAGAAGCGCCGGCGGCACCGCTCGACGCGGCGCTGCTGCCTGCGGTGGTCGTGTTGTTGTCGCTGCCGCAGGCGCTGAGGGCGAGTGCTCCGGTCAGAGCGATGGCTGCAGCGGCCGTGGAACGGGTGATGGTCACGGGGTGTTTCCCTCTCGGACATGAAGGCGTACGGACAGCCCTTGGCGGGCAGGAGCAGGCGTCATCGATGACGCGCTCTCCGGTTCGGAGACTAGGAAGCCCGGGGTGACGGGAGGCCCTTGACGGGTGCACACCGCGTGAACGATGGCTGTCGGCTCGGTGTGAACGTTGTCATCCCTTCACCAAGCCCCTCAACCGTGGTCATGCTCCGCAGGAGCGGGAGTAGGTCAACGGGGGGCGAGGTGACGTTCGATCGCGACGACGGCAGCCAGGCGGGACGGACGGTGCACGATGTGGGCCACCAGGACCTCACCGGGCGCGAGGTAGGGATCCTCCTGGGGGATCTGCTTCACCAGCTCGCGCGGGGTCCGCTCACGCAGCGCCCGGAACACCCCGGAGAGCACCGGCCGATGCGTGCAGAGCGCGGCAGGGTGCCCCCGGTCGACCAGCGCCTGGGTGTGTTTGCGGGCCTTGGAGCCGTCACGGCGGAACCCGCGCTCGGACAGGCCGCCCTTGGTGCGCACCTTGACCCCGTTCGCAGCGGCGAAGGGGGCGATCGTGTCGATGCATCGCCGCCAGGGCGAGCTGATCACCACGTCGGGCCGCCAGCAGGCGAGCAGCCCGCGCAGCGCCGCGGACTGGCGTCGCCCGGAGGCGATCAGAGGCCGATCCGCATCGGCGCGGGCCCAGGCGTCCCGCGGGCGGGCGGTGCCGTGCCGGACGACGAGCAGCGGCGTGGTGTCCAGCTCGCCGTCCGCGGCGAAGCCGAGCAGCGTGTCGAGGGGAGCGGTGTCGGAGGGCTGGCTCAGCAGCTCCCGGGCCTCGGCGACGGGCAGCCAGGCGATCCGGTCCACCTCGGTGCTGGGGGCCAGGGGCGGCCCGCTGCGGGCCGGCCGACCGGCCCAGTAGTGGACCTGTTTGGGAGCTCCGCGGGGATCGACGTAGGTCACGGTCGGCAACGGTCGTCCGAGGACGGTGACCACCCCGGTCTCCTCGATCAGCTCGCGCACGGCGCACTCGGGCAGGAGTTCGCCCGGCTCCAGTTTGCCCTTGGGAAACGACCAGTCGTCATATCGGGGGCGATGCACGAGCAGCACCTCGAGCCCGTCCGGGCCGGTGCGCCAGCAGAGCACCCCCGCGGCGAGCACCGTGGGCAGCGACACGGGCACGGGCACCACGGGCCTGTCGTCGTCGGTCGGGGTGTCCGGCATGACCCCCGACATGGTGGGTAAGGGCTGGTCCACTCAGCGCCGTCGGTTCGATACGCGGCGCTTGGGCCGGGTGGCGATCAGGTGTGCCTGCATGTCCCGCCCGGGTTCGCCGTCCGGCGTCTCGCCGTGCCGCACCCACAGGCCGTCGGGCCCGAGGTGCCAGGAGATCGTGGCGTCGTCCATCGCCAGCGACATCAGCTCCTCCAGTTCGGTGATGTGGGTGGCGTCGCCGATGCGGACCAGCGCCTCGACGCGGCGGTCCAGGTTGCGGTGCATCATGTCCGCGCTGCCGATGTAGACCACCGGGTCGCCCTTGTTGGCGAACCAGGCGATCCTGGAGTGCTCGAGGTACCGGCCGAGCACGCTGCGTACCCTGATGTTCTCGCTCAGCCCCGGCACCCCGGGCCGGATCGCACAGATCCCGCGGACCACGACGTCCACCGGGACCCCGGCCTGGGAGGCCCGGTACAGGGCGTCGATCAGCACCTCGTCCACGATCGAGTTCATCTTCAGCCGGATCCGCGCCGGGTGCCCCTCGCGGTGGTTGGCGACCTCGCGGTGGATCCGGTCGATCAGGCCGCTGCGCAAGGAGCGGGGTGCCACCAGCAGGCGTCGGTAGGCCGTCTTGGGGGCGTAGCCGGAGAGCTGGTTGAACAGCCGGGTGAGGTCCTCACCGACCTGTGGGTCGCAGGTGAGCAGGCCGAGGTCCTCGTAGAGCCGTGCGGTCTTCGGGTTGTAGTTGCCGGTGCCGACGTGGCAGTAGCGGCGCAGGCCGTCCGCCTCCTGGCGGACGACGAGGCTCAGCTTGCAGTGCGTCTTCAGGCCGACGATGCCGTAGACGACGTGCACGCCGGCCTGCTCCAGCTTGCGGGCCCAGCTGATGTTCGCCTGCTCGTCGAACCGCGCCTTGAGCTCGACCAGGGCGAGCACCTGCTTGCCGGCCTCGGCGGCGTCGATCAGCGCGTCCACGATCGGGGAGTCGCCCGACGTGCGGTACAGGGTCTGCTTGATCGCGAGCACGCGCGGGTCGGCGGCGGCCTGCTCCAGGAACGCCTGCACGCTGGTGGAGAACGAGTCGTACGGGTGGTGCAGCAGGATGTCGCGGTCGCGGATCGCTGCGAACACGTCGCTGGGCTTGGCGGTCTCCACCTCGTTGAGGTGGCGGTGGGTCTTCGGAACGTACTTCGGGTAGAGCAGCTCCGGCAGGTCGAGGTCGGCGATCGTGTTCAGCCCGCGCAGGTCCAGCGGTTCGGTCACCGCGTACACCTCGACCTCGCTGACCGCGAGCTCACGGATCAGCAGGTCGCGGACGTACGGGTCGATGTCGGAGGCCACCTCGAGCCGCACGGGAGGGCCGAACCGGCGGCGCAGCAGTTCCTTCTCCAGCGCCTGGAGCAGGTTCTCGGCGTCGTCCTCCTCGACCTCGAGGTCCTCGTTGCGGGTGACCCGGAAGGTGTGGTGCTGCAGCACCTCCATGCCGGGGAAGAGCTGGTCGAGGTGCACGGCGATCACGTCTTCGACCGGCACGAACCTGGCCTGGTGCAGGTCGTCACCGTCCACCCGGATGAAGCGGGGCAGCAACGGCGGCACCTTGACCCGCGCGAAGTGCTCCTTGTCGGTGACCGGGTTGCGCAGGATCACCGCGAGGTTGAGCGACAGGCCCGAGATGTAGGGGAACGGGTGGGCCGGGTCGACCGCGAGCGGGGTGAGTACCGGGAAGACCCGGTCGCGGAAGAAGGAGTGCAGCCGGTCCTGCCCCGACGCGGACAGCTCCGCCCAGTGCACGAGGGCGATCCCGGCCTCGCTCAGCGCCGGAGCGACCTGTTCGCGGTAGATCGCGGCATGGGCATCCATCAGCTCATGGGTGCGTTCCCCGATCGCCTCCAGTACCTCGCGCGGCTCCAGGCCGCTGGCCGCGGTCACGGCCAGGCCGGTCGCGATCCGGCGCTTGAGACCGGCCACCCGGACCATGAAGAACTCGTCCAGGTTGCTGGCGAAGATCGCCAGGAAGCGGGCCCGCTCCAGCAGCGGCAGGTCGGGGTCGCGGGAGAGCTCGAGCACGCGGGCGTTGAAGGCCAGCCAGGACAGCTCGCGGTCGAGGAACCGGTCCGCCGGTAGCGGGGCCAGCTCGGCCTCGATCGCGACGGCACGGACCGCGCCGTTGGCCGTGGACGGAGCCGGCGGGGCGGCAGGGGCGTCAGGGGCGGCGACCAGCGCCGGGGCCGTGCCGGCGGCCGTGGTACGGGTGCGGGCGGTTCGTGGTCGCCGAGCCGGCGTTCCGGACGACGGCGGCGTCGTGGCGGTGCTGGTCATGCCCCAGATCGTGTCACGCTCCCCTGTCGCGGGCGAGGGTCCGTGGGCCGGACGTCACCCGCGTTGCGCAGGATCACGTCGAGCGGTGAGCGCCGCACGCCGGTAGAACAGGACGTCGGTGTCCCAGTGCCGGAACCCCAGGGAGCGGTAGACCGCCTGGGCTGCGGCGTTGTCGGCCTCCACGTAGAGCATCGCCTGGCCCAGCCCGGCGTCCTGCAGCCAGTGCAGGCCGGCCAGGGTCAGGCTGCGTCCGAGCCCGCGGCCCTGATACCTCGGGTCCACCCCGACCACGTAGACCTCGCCGATCGGATCGTGCGCGTGGCGCTGGGTGGGGTCTCCCTCGCGCGCAGCCCCGTGGATCTTGGTCCAGTGGAAGCCGACCATGGCGCCGTTCGCCTCGGGGTCCTCGGCGATCAGGAAACCCTCGGGGTCGAACCAGCTCTCGGCGAGACGGGCCTCGAGATCGGCCCGGGTCCAGCCGCCCTGTTCGGGGTGGTCGGCGAAGGCACGTGCGTTCAGCTCGAGCCAGGCCCGCTCGTCACCGGTGCCGGGCCGGAAGGTGCGCAGGCGCAGGCGTCCGGGCAGCCGGACGTCGGGCAGCGGCTCGTCGAGCGAGCGGCGCCACTGCTCGAGCCGGCGTCCCTCGGTGAAGTCCATCGACCAGGCCAGGGCCTGGGCCGCGGCGTGATGGCCGTGCGCCCACAGG
>JBAPWU010000582.1:0-5861 GCA_049283855.1 Kineosporiaceae bacterium | reverse complement strand
GACCGGGCGGCGAGTGCCACCAGGGCCCTGACCACGGCCAGCCGCGCCGAGGCGGTCGCCGTCCCGTCGGCGGGAAGCAGGACGGCGGCCAGCGCCCGGTGCGCCAGCCGGTAGACGGCCACCTGGTCCTGGACGTCCACCACGACGTAGGGGGCCGCGACGTCCAGCACGGCGTCCAACGACTCCTCGGTGAGCTCGAGCTCCACATCCGCGGGGGCGAGCGCGCGGGCCGCGGCGGTCCAGATCCCGTCGGCGCGCGGCATGCCGGGGCCCTGGGCGAGGGCGAGCGCGGCGAGGTACGGCCGGACGGCGGGCTCCCGGTCCGTCATGCGCTGCAGCGCGGTCCGGAACAGGTCCTCGTCCTGTCCGTCCAGCAGGTGCGCCAGCCGGGGCGGGTCGGCCAGGACCGAGGGGTCGGCGACGATCTCGTGCACGGCGATGGTGGCGTAGAGGAACTGCCTCTGCGCCCCGGAGTGGTCGCCGGCGACGAGTCCGGCCACGCGGTCGCGCAGCGCCTCGTCGTGCACCGGATCGGTCACCTCGAGGAGGCGGTACCGGACGTACATCTCGATGGCCCGCGGATCGCGCCGCAGGGCGAGGGTCTGCTCCCGCTCGTCGGGCGAGGGCTCGGGGAGTTCCCAGTGGCGCGCCGCGGCCAAGATCCGCAGGGGGGTCGCCGTGGTGAGCCGTCGCAGGGCCTCGGCCAGTTCGGGTCGTTCGCGCGCGTGGTCCAGCCCGTCCACGACCGCTGTGACGGGGCCTTCGCGGCGTCCCTCACGCACGGCGTCACGGATGGCGTCACGCACCGCGTCGACGCGCAGGGGTCTCTGCCCCAGGTCCAGGTCGAGTCCGGTGAGCAGGCCCGCGAGCAGGTCCTGGACGCCGCCGCCGTGGAGGGCGAGGGAGACGTCCACCGGGGTGGCCGGCGACGGGGGCGGACCGGGCGGCAGGAGCCCGGCGCCCTGCAGCCACGACCGGACGGCGGGCCGGGAATGCACGTCGACGTTGCCGAGCAGGGCCGACTTGCCGACCCCTTCGGGGCCGGTGACGACCAGCAGACCGTCCGACCGGGTGCCCAGCCACCGGAAGATGGAGGCGAGTTCCTCGGCGCGGCCCACGAAGCGCAGGGCCAGCTCCCCCAGACGGGTCCCGGTACCGGCCAGGGCGAGCGCCTGCAGGTCGGCCTCGTCCAACCGGTCCAGGCTGCGCGACAGTTTCCGGTAGGCGGACCACGGCGCGGCGACGGGGTCGGGCAGACGGACGAGCCGTGGAATGTCCCGCACGGCGCCCAGATCGTGCTGGTAGACCTTGCCGATCCCGCGCAGCCGGTCCTCGAGCGCGTTCGCGAGGCTGCGGACCGAGATGCTCGTGGTGTTCTCGGTGAAGGAGTCGATGACCGCCTCGAGCGCCTTGGGGAGGTCATCGGGGTAGGCGTTCCCCAACTCATTGCCACAGGCAATGATCAGCAGGCCTTCATTGGCGATCGCACTGGCACCGGTCAGCAGGCTGTCGACCCTCCGGGCCACCCCAATCGCGCCGCAGGCCTGGATGAGCACCAGCGACCAGTGCCCGGGCGAGGCCGACCACTGGTGCCGCCGCGCCCCCTGGTCCCGCAGGAGGGTCGCCAGATCGCTCGCGTGAAGGGGAAGGTCGCACGCCTCACCCACGGGCTGCGGCCGGCCTCCCACCCACAGCCAGGCATCGGTCGCGCGGGACACCCCGTGCCCCACCCACACCAGCGCGCTGTTCCTGGGCCGGTCGTCCTTGCACCAGGCCTGCAGGCGGTACTCCACCTGCGTCTTGTCCCGGTCGGGCGCCGGCTGGGCCCACTCCCGCATCGTCGCGCCCAGCCGGGCGAGCTGGCGGCAGATCTCGCGCGCGTCGTCCTCGATCTCCTCGGCGACATCGTTGAGGGCCGGGTCGACGTAGCAGGACATCGCGAAGGGGGTGACCTCGAACGCGGCCGCCGCCGTGGTGTCCGGGAGCTCCTCACCGGCCACCGTGATCTCGAGGATGGACACGTCGCGCCCTCCCGGCTCAGCCGGCCGCGTAGACCAGTCGGGCCACCGGCTCGCCGCCGTCGCCCACCAGCAGCCGGTGCAGCCCCGGCCGGTCGACGACGACCGGCACGTGCCAGGCGCCCTCGGCGACCTTCGACCGCCCCTCGAGGTCCACCCGGTCGCCGATCTCGTCGGCGGGCTCCAGCCACACCCCGAAGCTCTGGGAGTCGACCGCTCCCGTGACGAGCGCCTCGAAGGGTCGGTCCACCGTCACGGCCTCCGGCGCCGAGACCCCCAAGCGCGCCGCTTCCCGCTCCGGCGCGGGCCCTCCGAGGTTGCGTCGCCGGTCCATGGGGTCGGTCGGGTGGGTCAGCAGGTGGGTCAGCGCGTCCGCGACGACCCCCGAACGGGGCAGGTGCGAGTGCTGCTGGACGATCCCGACCGGTGCGGCCCCCGGCAGGGACGCCGAGTAGTCGTACACGCGCCCGTCGCCGTCCGCCGGGACTGGGGTCGGCCTGCGGGTGACCGCGTCCAGGACCAGCGCGTCGTCGTCGTCGCGCAGGTACTTCCACGGCTGGGCGTGCACCCGTCCGGCGTGGACGGTCATGGTGACGGGGGTCCGCTGGGCGATGCCCATGATCGCCCGGTGGTCGGGCAGTGGGACGTGGCCCACCGCGGCGGACAGGGCGCCGGACCGCTCGGCCAGCTCGGCGTCACCGCCCAGGCAGGCCACGTCGGCCGGGGTCAGCAGGCGCACGTCGTCGCCCTCGGCGAGGCAGCGGTAGCGGGGCAGCAGGTCGTGCAGGCCTGGCAACGTAGCGGCCAGCACCCGGACGGCGTCGCGGGGCAGGTGCAGGCCCGCCGGGAACAGGCCGAGGTCCCCGGTGGCCATGGCCACGACGGCGTCCAGGGATCCCTCGAACGGGGTCCCCAGGGTCACGACGGTGCGGATGTCCTCGCCCCCGCGCTCGGCGACCATCGACCGGCAGAGCAGCCCGCCCATCGAGTGCGCGACGAGCACGACGCGGGCCTGCTCGTGGGAGCCGCGACGCAGCCGCGCGCTCTCGTGCGCCGGGTGCCGGCGCCACGCGCGCAGGTGCTCGTCCACGGCGTCGGCGAGCAGGCGGCCGTTGACCTCGACGGACAGACGCCAGTCGTAGGCGAACTCCAGCAGCGCCGCCGGGTGCGCCAGGCGCGTGCGCAGCGCATCGACCAGCGCCGTGTAGGGCTCGGCGCCGCCTGCCCCCGGCAGCCACCATGGGCGAGTCATGAACCCCGTCGCCCGGATCCTGTCGACCTTGCCGTCCCGCTCGCCGTCATCGACGTGCAGCGCCCGCATCTTGTCCAGCGCCGCGCCACGCAGCCAGTCCGCGATCGTCCCGACGGACCACAGCTCCTCGCCGCTGTGGGCGTCGACGAGAACGCTCCCCATGATGCCGGGCACCACGACCACGGCGTCGTAGCAGCGAAGCTCCTGCATCGGCCACCCCACGTCTTCGCTACTTATCGAAGTCAACTTCTCACACTGGGTGCCCTCACCGTAGCCGTTCGGGCGATCTCGTCGCTCAAGCCACCGTGTCATTGACCCCGTCGGGGCCGACGTCGCCGACCCGGTTGAGAGCGGCATGAGCTGCCCTGTGTCATTCCTGAAGTCTGCGGTCGCCGGTGGGCGGCCCGTTCCGGGCTGAAAATGGGGGTCTGGTCGCCTGTCGACGTCGTCGCTCCGTGGTCCGTAGAGGCCGTCCTGAAGTCGGGCGCCGGGAGCTGCGCTGTGGGCCCTTCCTTGTTGCCATGAGCACGAGATCCAGATTCGCAAGTGCCTTGCAGCTCCCCGGGCGGCCAGGTGGGCCGCAATCGGTGAAGGGAGCAGCCGTGGCGCTGCAGGTGACGCGGGACAACGAACAGATCATCGAGCGGATCGCGGCGCTCGACATCGGCAAGGAGGAGGTGGTGTGTTGCGTGCGGGTGCCGGACCCGGGAGCGTCCGGGAAGCGCCTGCAGGAGGTGACCACGTATCGGACGATGACCCGCTCGTTGCTGCTGATGTGTGATCGGTTGCGCGAGCTCGGGGTGACCCGGGTGATCATGGAGGCGACGTCGGACTACTGGAAGTCGCCGTTCTACCTGCTGGAGGCTGCCGGCTTCGAGACGTGGCTGGTGAACGCGAAGGACGTCAAGCATCTGCCGGGCAGGCCGAAGACCGACAAGCTGGACAGCGTCTGGTTGTGCAAGGTCGGCGAGCGGCAGATGCTGCGGCCGAGCTTCGTGCCCCCACCCGAGATCCGAGTGCTGCGGGATCTGACGCGGTATCGCATCGACCAGGTCGGGGTCAGGAACGCGGAGAAGCAGCGGGTGGAGAAGCTGCTGGAGGACGCCCAGGTCAAGTTGTCGGTGGTGGCCAGCAACATCTTCGGGGTGTCGGGCCGGGAGATGATGGCCGCGTTGATCGCCGGGGAACGCGACCCGAAGGTGCTCGCGCAGATGGCTCGGGCCCGGCTGCGCGCGAAGATCGCGGATCTGGAGGAAGCGTTCTATGCCAGCCGCTTCAACGACCACCACGCCTTCCTCCTGAGCAAGATGCTGGCCCGGGTGGACGCCATCGACGACGACCTGGCCGATCTGGACGCCCGCATCGAGGAGGAGATCGCACGCCAGGACATCGCGTGGGCCCAGGCTGTGACTCGTCTGGACGCCATCCCCGGTGTCGGCATCGCCATCGCCCAGGTGGTCATCGCGGAGATCGGGCTGGACATGACCCGCTTCCCGACCGCCGGGCACCTGGTGTCGTGGGCCAAGTTCGCGCCCACCGTGAAGGAGTCGGCCGGCAAGAAGAAGGGAAAGAACGCCACCGGCCATGGCAACGCCTACTTGGCGCGTGCTCTCGGGGAGGCCGCCGTCGGGGCCGGGAAGACCAACACTTTCCTGGGCGAACGGTATCGACGCTTGGCCCGACGCCGAGGCCGGAAGAAGGCCCTCGTCGCTGTGGGCCGCAGCATCCTGGTCATCGTCTGGCATCTGCTGTCCGACCCGCAGGCTCAGTTCATCGACCTCGGCCCGGACTTCCACGACCGGCACGTCAGCACCCAACGGGTCATCCGTAGTCACGTCCGCCAGCTCGAAGCCCTCGGCTACCGGGTGAGCATCCAGCCAGCCGCATAAGCACCCGGGAGTCGAGATCCTTCCCGGCTGCGCTGCGCTCCGCCGGGAGCTGTCGCGTGCCTACGCACCTTCCTTTTCGATCCAGGAGCGTGGTGAGTCAAGGGTGTCGGCGACGCTGGTGTGCGGTGTCGGTGACCGGGTTGGGGCTTCTTCGCATCCCAGGCAGACGTGCCGAAGTAGGCGTCGGGGTCAAGGCTCGCGCGGAGCGCGACCGCGTAGCGGCCGTAGGGCCTTGAGGCCGGCGCCGTTCGGCAGACGATGTGGGCGGCGGAGAAGATCCAGTCTGGCTCCGGGTTGCTGGTTGGTGTGGGGCGGTGCGTGCATCAGTGCCGGTGTGCCCGGCGGTCGGCAGGCCCCTGGGTGGGGCTGCCGGTCATTCCTTCGCCCGTGCGGGCATGATGGGGTTCGCGGTGCTCCTGGCCGGTGGGGTCAATCAACGGGCGCGACCACGCCGGTGCCGCTCCCGCCGGTTGCGGGACGCGGCGAGGTGGGGGTCATGACCTGCACGACCACGCACCGGCCAAGCTGTTGGGTGACGGTCACGAGGCCTGGTCCTGGCGACGGGCCGTCGCGGACGCGGCCGCCGGCGCACCCGGCGGGTTCGGTACCGGGGTGCGCAGGTCGGCGCTGAGGTGGTGGTCGCGCAGCGCGTAGAACACGTACTCCAGCTGCCGGCGGGCGGCGGCGACCACCGCGATGTTG
>JBAPWU010000581.1:0-1801 GCA_049283855.1 Kineosporiaceae bacterium | reverse complement strand
GAGGTACACCGAGCGCATGGCCGCCGCGAGGTCGATGGGCAGCGGCGCGGTGGCCTGCCCGTCCTCGATCGGGCCCGAGTCCACCGGCGCCGACCCCGGCACGGAGGCCGACAGCCGGGCGCCGTCGAGCACCTCGGCCTCGACCACGGCGGAGACCGACCACCCCTGGGGGACCGCGCCTGCCGGCCCGGCCACCTCGACCACGACGGACAGCCGTCCGGTCACGTCGGCCTGGATCCGCACGTCGGCCAGGTGCACCGGCGCGGTGGCGTAGAGGAACACCGGGCGGGTGATGCCGCCGTGCCACCACTGGTCCTGGTCCTCGATGAAGGTGGCGTCCGACCACTTGACCACCACCAGCCGCACGGTGTTGGTGCCCGGGCGCAGGGCGGCGGTCACGTCGAACTCGCTGGCCAGGTGCGAGTCCTTGCCGATCCCGACCTCGGTCCCGTTGACCGAGGCGATCAGCACGCTCTCGGCGGCCCCGACGTGCAGCACCACGCGGCGTCCGGCCCAGTCCTCGGGCAGGTCGACGGTGCGCTGATGGACGCCGGTCGGGTTGCGCTCCGGGGGATGCGGCGGCAGGTCCGGCCAGGGCATCTGCACGTTGGTGTAGTGCGGCAGATCGCCGATCCGGTGCACGTCGTCGAACTGCTGCAGGGTCCACGCGCCGGGGACGGTCAGCTCGGCGCGGGGCACGGCGTCGGCGGGTGCGGCCAGGGCCTCGTGCGGGGTGCCGAACAGCTCGAAGGCCCAGGTGCCGTCCAGCGGCAGCCGGTCCACCCCGACCTCCTGGTCGAGGTGTCGCAGGGTGCTCATCGGCAGCCGGCCACGGCCGGTCAGTTCGGGGTCGTCCCAGGGTGCGCGCACCCCGCATGACTACCACGTCGGCGCCGGCCGGTCAGTGGCAGGTCGCCGATCCGGCGTCGGTGAAGGTGCGCCCCGGTTCGGGCACGAACCTCCAGTCGTAGCCGCCCGGCCGCAGTGTCATCGACAGCACGCCGAAGGTGTCGTCGTTGCCGGCCTCGAGTCCCGTGTCGCCGTTGATCGCGTAGTGGCTGCGACCGCCGGTGCCGACCACGAACTGACGGATGCCGCGGGCCTCATCCCGCACGCCGTCCGGAGTGCGCGGTTCGAACCGCTGGTAGTCGTGATCGTGGCCGGTCAGCACCACGTCGGCCCCGGCCCGGTACAGGTCCTGCATGAACGGGCCCACCGAGGCGGTGTCACCGTGCGTGCCGTGGCTCCACCGCGGATGGTGCCAGAACGCCAGGACGCAGGCCTGCCGGTGCGCGGCCAGATCGGCCCGCAGCCACCGCTCCTGGGCCGAACCGGCGCCGCAGCCGCCGACCTCGTCGCAGTTGCTGTTCAGCGCGATCACGTGCCAGGCACCGAGATCGATGCTGTACCAACCGCTCCCGCGGGGGCCGGCGACGGCGCCGAGGTAGTCGAAGTAGCCGGCGGCTCCGCCGGTCTTGTACTCGTGGTTGCCGGGCGCCGGCCAGGTGATCGCGCGCAGCCGGCCCCAGCTCGGATCGTAGGAACCGGCGAAGTCGGCGGCGGCGCCCTGTTCGTACTGCAGGTCGCCGGGCACCAGGACCGCGTCGGGACGCAACCTCACGGCGAGGTCCGCGGTGGCCTTCTGATGACACCGGTCCGGCTCCGGCCTCTCGCCGGGGGCACAGGCGATGTCGGCCGCGACGACCACGCGCACCACCGCTGAGGCCGCCGGTGAGGCCGCCGGTGAGGCCGCCGCTGAGGCCGCCGCTGAGGCCGCCGGTGGGGCCACCGAGGGCGCCCC
>JBAPWU010000580.1:0-3099 GCA_049283855.1 Kineosporiaceae bacterium | reverse complement strand
CTTCGGGGCCCCGGCACCGCCACCGCCGCCACCGCCACCGATAGCGCCGAACCCGGCCGGCAGCGACACCTCGAGCCGCCTCCCACCGACCTCGACCACGATCGTCTCGCGCGATCCCGCCTCGGCGTCCTCGGCCTGGGCTGCGCCTGCGCCGTCCCAGGGCGCGATGGTGTTGTCGAACTCGGTCTCGATCCAGCGGGTCGAGATGGTGAACGGCTGGGCGGCCTCCGCCGGGGCGAACGCCGGGTCGGCGACCACCGCACGATGGAACGGCAGCACGGTGGGCATGCCCTCGACCACGAACTCGGCCAGCGCCCGCCGGGACCGGGCCAGGGCCTCCTGCCGGTCCTTACCGGTGATGATCAGCTTGGCCAGCATCGAGTCGAACGCGCCGCTGATCACCGATCCGGCGACCACACCGGAGTCGAGCCGCACGCCGGGGCCGGTCGGCGGCTCCCAGCGGGTGACCGTGCCGGGCTGGGGCAGGAAGTTGCGCCCGGCGTCCTCGCCGTTGATCCGGAACTCGATCGAGTGTCCGCGCAGCGGGGGGTCGTCGTAGCCGAGCGGCTCGCCCGCGGCGATCCGCAACTGCTCGTGGACCAGGTCGATCCCGGCCACCTCCTCGGTGACGCAGTGCTCGACCTGAAGCCGGGTGTTCACCTCGAGGAAGGAGATGATCCCGTCCTGGCCGACCAGGAACTCGCAGGTGCCGGCGCCCACGTAGTGCGCCTCGCGCAGGATCGCCTTGGACGCGCGGTACAGCTCGGCGTTCTGCTCGGGGGTCAGGAACGGGGCCGGGGCCTCCTCGACCAGCTTCTGGTTGCGCCGCTGCAGCGAGCAGTCGCGGGTGGAGACCACCACGACGTTGCCGTGCGCGTCGGCCAGGCACTGGGTCTCCACGTGCCGGGGCTTGTCCAGGAACCGCTCGACGAAGCACTCGCCGCGCCCGAACGCCGCGACCGCCTCCCGCACCGCCGACTCGAAGGCCTCGGGGATCTCCTCCATCGCGCGAGCGACCTTGAGGCCGCGTCCGCCGCCGCCGTAGGCCGCCTTGATCGCGACCGGCAGGCCGAACTGCTCGGCGAAGGCGAGCACCTCGTCGGCGTCCGCCACCGGGTCCGCGGTGCCGGGCACCAGGGGGGCGCCGGCCGCCTGGGCGATGTGGCGAGCCTTGACCTTGTCGCCCAGGGCGTCGATCGCCGCGGGCGGCGGGCCGATCCAGATCAGACCGGCGTCGATCACCGCCTGGGCGAAGTGGGCGTTCTCGGCCAGGAAGCCATACCCCGGGTGGACGGCGTCCGCACCACTGCGCGAGGCCACGTCGAGGAGCTTCTCCACCGACAAATAGGACTCCCCGGGGCTGGCACCCCCCAGCGCATAGGCCTCGTCGGCCACCTGGACGTGCACACCCTCCCGGTCCGGGTCGGCATACACGGCGACCGAGGCGATCCCGGCGTCCCGGCACGCTCGGGCCACTCGGACGGCGATCTCCCCGCGGTTGGCGATGAGCACCTTGGTAATCGGCGACATGGGACTCCCTCCTGCGTGGGCGAGCCTAGTCGGCGCCGCCTGCGGCGGTGAGGGCCGTCGCAGTGGCGCAGGGCACAGGAACACGCGCGCGCCGCGCCGGGTTGAGTGCTGTGGAAGCGCCCCGACCGAGGAGATGACCTGAGTGGCCACGCTGACGATGACGAATGCCAACCATGACACGACGGTCGAGGAGGGCATCGTACTGATCGACTTCTGGGCCGAATGGTGCGGTCCGTGCCGCCAGTTCGGCCCGGTCTTCGAGCGGGTGTCCGAGAAGAACGCCGATGCGGTGTTCGCCAAGGTCGACACCGAGGCCGAGCCGGAGCTGGCCGGGCGCTACGGCGTCACGTCCATCCCGACCCTGGTCGTCTACCGCGACGGCATCCCGGTGTTCGGCCAGCCCGGCGCGCTGCCGGAGCCGGCTTTGGAGAGCGTGCTGGAGCAGGTCCGCGGGCTGGACATGGACGTGGTCCGCGCGGAGTACGCCGCGCAGGTCGACGCCCATCAGCAGAAGGCCTGACCCGGCCGGCCCGGACCTGGGCCGGTCGACGGCGTCAGCCGACGGCGTCAGCCGGTGGCGGCGGTGGCGGCGGTGGCGGGCAGCCTCAACCCGGCGATCACGCCGCGATGATCGGAGCCCCCGATCACGACCGTCTCCACCGAGGTCACCCCGATCCCACCGCCGACCATCGCGTGGTCCAGCGACATCAGCGCCACCGGCGACCAGGTCGGCCAGGTCGGGCGCGGGCCACGGCCGAGCACGTCGGCGGCATCTCGCAGTCCGGCGTCGGCGAACTGCCGGAAGTCGGCATGCCAGGGCGTCGCGTTGAGGTTGGCCAGCAGAACCTTCGGGCCGTCGATCTGCCCGGCGGCCCTGCGCAGGGTGGACAGGTCCTCAGCCCAGCGGTGACCCCCGCCGGGCAGGGGGGTTGCCACATGCCCGGCGACGAGCGTGAACCGGGTCGCCCCGGCCGTGACCCGTGCGGTCAGCGCCGGCCACTGGGTTCCGGGCAGGTCGCGGGCCTGGTCGAGCGCGACCCGGCCCCACACGCCCATCCCGGCCTCGGGGTCCTCGGCCACGCCGCCCTGCCCGGGCAGACGCACCCACCGGGCGCCGACGGCGCTGTCCAGGCCCGCCACGGTCAGGTCGTGGGCCAGCCGTCCCGAGAGCTCGGTGACGACGAGGAGGTCGACGTCATTGCCCACCGTCGCCGCGACGATGTCGGGTGCGCTGGCCTGGCCGTCGTGGGCGTTGACCAGCATCACGCGGAGCAGGGTGTCCCCGGCGGCGTGGGGTGGATCGTCGCTGGAGGCGTAGGGCCCGACGAACCCCCAGGGGAGCAGGCCGGCCAGGGCGGCGATGACGATCGCGGCCCAACTGCGCCGCCGGGCGGCCAGGGTGATCACTCCGACGGCGAGCAGGGTGACCGTCGGAGCCGCACTGGCCAGGGCCGCCACCACCGTCGCCAGCGGGTCGCCGAGCCGGGACGAGGCCACCTCCACCAGGCTGCTGAGCGCCCACAGCAGCAGCACCACGGCGAGAGCCGGGAGGCCGGCGCGGCGCAGCGC
>JBAPWU010000579.1:0-32852 GCA_049283855.1 Kineosporiaceae bacterium | reverse complement strand
CATCGGCGAAGGCCCGCCCGGCGGCGTCCGCCGACCGCTTCAGCGCCGAGAGGTCCGCTCGGGGGACGCTGACCGTCCCGGCGGAGGCGAGCTGTGCGTCGGCCTCCTTCGCCCGCGCGAGGGCCTGGCGCGCGGACGGGCTGTCGATGCGCAGCAGGACCTGTCCCTTGGTGACCTTCTGGCCGTCCGCGACGGCCAGAGCGGCCAGGGTCCCGGCCGCGGGAGCCGAGACGGACGCGGTGGCACGGGCGACGACGTTGGCGGGCGCCTCCACGACCTCGGTCACCGTGGCGCGAGCGACCAGGCCCGCCTCGATCGACGGCCCCTTCTCGGAGGTGCACCCGGCGAGCAGGGTGACCACGAGCACCGCGAGGACCGTGACGACCGGCAGGGACGGGACCGGCAGCGGGCCGGGCACGACACCTGCGGCGCGGCGGAGCCGTCCCCTGGGCATGCGCCCATCGTAGGTTTCACCCAGCCCGGCAAAGCCGTCGATACCGAAGGAATGCCGACCGACCGGCCGGGGGCGTGACCGAGGGGTCGGCGCATGGCTACCGGGTTGCATCGTCCCAGGGGTAGCTCCGGCGCAGGTCGCGCTTGAGCACCTTGCCGCTGGGGTTCTTCGGCAGGGCGTCGACGACGAGGATCTTCTTGGGCGTCTTGAACCCGGCCACATGCGCGCGGCAGTGTGCGATCAACTGCTCCTCGCTCACCCGGCTGCCCGGCACGAGCACCACGGCCGCGGTCACCGCCTCGACCCACAGCGGGTGCGCCGAGGCGAAGACGGCGGCCTCGGCGACGTCCGGGTGCAGGTAGAGGACCTCCTCCACCTCCCGGCTGGCGACGTTCTCACCGCCGGTCTTGATCATGTCCTTCTTCCGGTCGACCACGGTGAGCAGGCCCTCGGCGTCCAGCACCCCGAGGTCGCCGGAGTGGAACCAGCCGTTGCGGAACGCCTGCGCGGTCTTGTCCGGGTCGTTCCAGTACCCGAGGGTGGCCTGCGGGCTGCGGTGCACGATCTCGCCCACGACCCCGGCCGGGACCGGCTGGTCGTCGTCGTCCACGACCCGTGTCTCGACGTTGAGCGCGGCCCGGCCGGCGGACCCGGCGTGGGTGAGCTGGTCCTGCGGCGGCAGGATGGTCGCCAGCGGTGCCATCTCGGTCTGCCCGTAGAAGTTCCACAGCCGCAGCTCGGGCAGGCGGCGCTGGATCTCACGCAGCACCTCCACCGGCATCGCCGCCGCCCCGTAGTACCCCTTGCGCAGCGAGCTCAGGTCGGTGCGGTCGAAGTCGGGATGACGCAGGAGCGAGATCCACACCGTCGGCGGGGCGAAGAACTTCGTGATCCGCTCGGCGGCGATGGCGCCCAGCACGGCACCCGGCTCGGGCGCCGGAAGCACGACGCTGGTCGCCCCGAGGTACACGTCCGGACCGAGGAAGCAGTCGAGCTGGGCGCAGTGGTACAGGGGAAGGGTGTGCAGCTCGACGTCGTCTGCCGACATCCCGCCGTCGACGATGCAACTGACGTACTGCGCGATCAGCGACCGGCTGCTCAGGACGGCGCCCTTGGGCCGGGCCTCGGTGCCCGAGGTGTACATCAGCCGCAGCGGGTCGTCGTCCGCCACCAGGACGTCGGGGGCGTGGTCCGGGCCGGACGTCGCCCACTCGCCGACGTCCTCCCATCCCCCGGGCGCGGACGTGCCGGCCAACGGGATCCAGCCGCGGACGCCGCCGGTGAGCCCGGTGATCTCGAGGGCGGCGCTCACCTGCGGGTGGAGGCCGTCCTCGGTGATCACGCCCGAGGCGCCGCAGTGGTCGAGGATGTAGGCGATCTCCTCGGCGGTGAGCATGAAGTTGACCGGGACGAGGATCGCCCCGAGCCGGGCCAGCGCGAACGAGGTCACGACGTAGTGCCAGCAGTTGTGGGACACCAGGGCGACGCGATCCCCCCGGCGCACCTCACGGGCGGCGAGGGCGTGCGCCGTCCGGTTGACCGCGCGGTCGAGCTCGGCGAACGTCCAGCGCAGGTCGCCGTTCACCAGCGCGAGCCGGTCCGGGGTCCGGGCGGCCGTCCGGTGCAGCAGGTCGCCCAGGGAATGGCCGCGTGCCCTCGTCACCAGATCGTCCTGGCCGGCGCTGACGGCGTCACTGCTCATGGCGGCCCCCTGGGTGCGGATCGAGGTGTGGTCCAGTCTGACGGTCGGACCGGCCGCCGGGCCACCGGGTGACACCATGTGCGGGTGACTGCACCGACGCTCTCCTGGGACGTGGTTCCCATCGACAAGCCGGACGACGTCAACGTCGTGATCGGCCAGGCGCACTTCATCAAGACGGTCGAGGATCTGCACGAGGCGCTGGTGGGGGTGAGCCCCTCCCTGCGGTTCGGGCTGGCCTTCTGCGAGGCGTCCGGGCCACGGCTGGTCCGCCGCTCCGGCAACGACGCCGACCTGGTCGACCTCGCGGCACGCAACGCGTCGGCCGTCGGCGCCGGCCACTCCTTCGTGATCTTCCTGCGGGAGGGGTTCCCGCTGAACGTGCTCAACCCGGTCAAGGCGGTCCCGGAGGTCTGCACGATCTTCTGCGCCACCGCGAACCCGGTGGACGTCCTGGTCGCGGTGACCCCACGCGGGCGCGGCATCGTCGGGGTGGTCGACGGCGAGCCGCCCCTGGGCGTGGAGTCGGAGCAGGACGCGGCCGACCGGCACCACCTGCTGCGGGCCATCGGCTACAAGCTCTGACCGCTGCCCTACGCGAAGGGGCGGACGACGATCGCCCGCGGCGTCCCGTGCGACCACAGCGAGGCGGTGCGCACGCTGGGGCGCACGGCCTCGACGATGGTGTCGCCGCCGAGGTAGATCGCCATGTGGTGGAAGTCGTTGCCCCAGAAGATCAGATCACCGGCCCTGCGCTTCGACAGCGGACCGTGCACCAGCGCGGGTGAGGCGTAGATCGCGGCGGCGGTGCGGTACGTCGCCTGCACGTGCTTGTCCGTCGTGACCCCGGGCACCACGCGCCCCCCCGCGTACATCGCCTGGAGGGACAGGCCGGAGCAGTCGTAGCCCATCGGGCCGGCGCCGCCCCAGATGTAGGGCCGGCGGAGCTGGGCACGGGCGAAGGCGATCGCGGCGGCGGCGTGGGCGGAGTCCTTCGCCGCGGGGGCGACGGTTGGCTGCCGGGTGAACCGGTCGACGCAGAAGGGGTGTCCCGTCTTCAGGGCGTTCCAGGTCGTCTCGTTCACGCGCCCCGTCTGCGCGAGGTGGTGTCTGCGCTGGAACGAGGTCACCGCGGCGACGGTGGCGCGGTCGTAGATCTCACGGTGGCCGACCAGACCGAGAGCCTTCTGCACCAGGTAGACCTTGATCCCGACGATGCTCGGCCCGACCTCCAGGCATCCCTTCGGGATCGGCACCGATGCCACATACGGTCGGACCGCTGCACTCGGCGACACAGGACTCCCGGTACTGCCGGAGCTCCCGGTACTGCCGGAGGCCGACGGCGCTCCGGCCACGGAGGCGCCGCTGCCGCAGCCCAGGAGCGCAGCGACCACCAGAAGGATCGGCCATCGCGGATGCCTGGCCATGAGCACCACCCCTCCCGGGCGACGAGAGCGGCGGACCGCCCAGCCACGCCTGCCTGGCGGATTCCCAGGGTAGGCCTCGGCATTCTCCCGCGCGGCGGACGGCGCGGATGGTCCGGCTCATTCCCAGCGGAAGAAGCGCAGTGCGGTAGCCGATGAGACGAGCAGGATCCCGCAGACGACGAGGATCTCCGGAAGGTTGGTCCCGAACCCGAGCCAGGGGTCCTGCAGGGCGATGATCACGTGCCGGAGCGGGGTCAGTTCGGCCAGGCTCCGCAGCGCGTCGGGCAGCACCCCCGGGGGCGGGCCGGCACCGGCGATCATCAGCATCAGGAACCACAGCAGCAGGCCCGCACCCTGTGCCGCCCTGGCGGTGGGCATGACGGCGCCGAGCAGGATCCCGAACGCCGAGAAGGCCATCGCGCCGAGCAGGAAGGCGACGGCGACGCCGCTGGGCGCTGACGGCCAGGTCACCTCGTAGGTCATGGCGGCCAGCAGGACGACCAGCACGCTGCCGAGCGCGGCGGCGACCAGTGTCACCAGCAGTTGCGCGCCGAGCAGCGCCGACAGCGGCATCGACGATGCACGGAATCGGCGCAGCACCCCGCGCTCCCGGTAGGAGGCCAGGTGCACCGGCAGTCCGATCAGGCCCATCGAGGCGATCACGAGGCCCACGTAGGCAGGGACGTAGTAGGTCATGGCCCCGACGCCGCGAAAGGCGGGGTCGCCCGGGACGGCGGTGTCGCCGAAGACGCCGCCCAGGACGTACAGCACCAGGACCGGCAACGCCAGGGTGAAGATCACGGTCAGTGGTTCACGGGCGAACAGCTTCAGTTCGAGCCAGGTGGTTCGGGTGAGCGTCCGCATCAGCGTCCTCCTCCCCGGGGGTGGCTCTGGTGATCGCGAGGTACACGTCCTCGAGCGATGGCTGGGTGACCCGCAGGTCGTCGGCCTCGACGCCGCGCTCCACGAGGGCGTGGCCGACGTGCGCGATGACCGCTCCGTCGCCGGTGACGGTCACCAGGTCACCCGTTCTGGCGACGGTGCGGACGCCGGGCACGTCCCTCAGCCACTCCGGGCCCCGACCGATCGGGTCGAGCGCGGTGCCGGTGGGACGTCCCGGCAGCGTGAACGTGAGCCTCGTGCCGGCCCTCCGTGCCGCCACGAGCGCCCGAGGGCTGCCCAGGGCCATCACCCGGCCGGGGCGACGAAGCACGGCAACCCGGTCGCACAGCCGCTCCGCCTCGTCCATGAAGTGCGTCACCAGCACGACCGTGGTGCCCCGGTCCCGGACCGCCTCGATCAGTCCCCAGGTCTCCCGGCGTGCCGCGGGATCCAGCCCGGTGGTCATCTCATCCAGGAACACGACCTCGGGGTCGTGGACCAGCGCCAGCGCGATGAACAGCCGCTGCCGCTGGCCGCCGGACAGGCTCGCGAAACTGGCATTTCGCTTGGCGGCCAGGCCCCATTGGTCGATCAGGGCGTTCCAGTCCACCGTTCCGGGCGCCAGGGAGGCGAACAACTGCATCGCCTCCCAGACCTTGATCCGATCGGGCAGGGCCGACTCCTGCAACTGGCTGCCCATCCGGCGCCGCAGTTGCCGCCGGTGGGACTGAGGGTCCAGACCGAGGACCCGGATCCGGCCGGCGTCCGCACGGCGCAGGCCCTGCACGCATTCGACCGTGGTGGTCTTCCCGGACCCGTTGGGACCCAGCAGGCCGAAGATCTCACCCTCGGCGACCTCGAAGGTCACGTCGTCGACCGCGGGACTCCCCCGGTAGGACTTGCGCAGCGACTCGACCGTGATCGCCATTCCCGAAGAACCCATGGGACCCCACCCATCGCCCTACCGTCCACTCTGCGCCCGCGGCGGCAGACGGCTTCGCGACGAAGGTCCCCAGCCCCGCGCGGCCGAGACGCGGCCCTGTAGCCGTCGACGATTCAGCCCTTCTTGACGACGTCGGTGTCCAGCATCTCGACGACGTCGCCCTTCTTCGTCCTCACCGTGACAGTCCCCTTGAAGAGCCACGTCTCGGGCTCGGAGTCGACCACCACGCCCTCGTCGCCGAACTTGGCCTTCTTGCCATCCTTCGCGACGCGAACCATGTCCCCACGCTTCATGCCGTCGTCAGCCATGACCTGCCCCTTCGCGCCGTGGCCGGATGATCCTTTTCTCCACTGTCCGTCCCACCCGGAGCCCCGTCCAGGGGCTGTGCCTGTGGTGTTCCACGTCACACCCGTGACCGTGCGGGGCGAGCCTTGCCGGCGCCCAGAGGGAGGACGGGTCGAGGGTCACCGGCTGGGTTCTTGACTGAGTCCAGACAGCTGGGTAATACTCCGAGCGTGCCCACGACGTCGGAGAGCGAGCACCTGTTGCGCGGGGCCGCTCTGCGTGTGACGCGTCCCAGGGTGGCGGTGCTGGCCGCGGTGTATGAGCATCCGCACGCCGACACGGACTCGATCATCGGGGTCGTGCGTGAGGAGCTCCCTGAGGTGTCCAAGCAGGCTGTCTATGACGTGCTGCGTGCACTGACTGCCGCGGGTCTGGTACGGCGCATCGAGCCGTCGGGGTCCGTGGCCCGCTACGAGTCGCGGGTGGGCGACAATCATCACCACGTCGTGTGCCGATCGTGCGGTGCCATCGCGGATGTCGATTGCGCCGTCGGTGACACACCCTGCCTGATCGCCTCCGAGGACCACGGCTATGCGATCGATGAGGCCGAGGTCGTGTACTGGGGCCTGTGCCCCGACTGCTCATCCCCCAGTTCCTTGAAAGCCCGTTGATCCACTGCCCCGGAAGGATTTCCCGTGTCTGACAGTCATGATGCAGTCGTAGGAGACATGAACCCTGAGACCGCCACCGGGTGCCCGGTGGTGCACTCGACCGGGGGCACGTCGAACCGCGACTGGTGGCCCGACAGCCTGAACGTGAACGTCCTGCACGCGAACTCCCCCAAGGGCGACCCCATGGGTGCGGGGTTCGACTACGCCGCGGCGTTCACGACCCTGGACCTCGCGGCCGTCAAGAGCGACATCGAGCAGGTCATGACCACGTCGCAGGACTGGTGGCCCGCCGACTACGGCCACTACGGCCCGCTCTTCATCCGGAGGGCGTGGCACAGCGCCGGCACGTACCGGATCAGTGACGGTCGCGGTGGCGCCGGCTCGGGCCAGCAGCGCTTCGCTCCGCTGAACAGCTGGCCGGACAACGCCAACCTCGACAAGGCGCGACGGCTGCTCTGGCCCGTCAAGAAGAAGTACGGCAGCAGGCTCTCGTGGGCCGATCTGTTGGTCCTGGCCGGCAACTGCGCCCTCGAGTCGATGGGCTGTGAGACCTTCGGCTTCGGTGGGGGCCGCGTCGACGTGTGGGAGCCCGAGGAGGTCAACTGGGGGTCCGAGGCCGAGTGGCTCGGGGATGCCCGCTACAGCGGCGACCGCAACCTCGCGAACCCGCTCGGCGCCGTCCAGATGGGCCTGATCTACGTCAACCCGGAGGGCCCGAACGGAAACCCCGACCCGGTCGCTTCGGCCCGAGACATCCGAGAGACGTTCGCGCGCATGGCGATGAACGACGAGGAGACCGTCGCGCTGATTGCCGGCGGCCACACGTTCGGCAAGACCCACGGGGCCGGCGACCCCCTCCAGTACGTCGGTCGTGAGCCCGAGGCTGCGCCCCTGGCGGAGCAGGGCCTCGGCTGGAAGAACAGCTTGGACGGCGGCAACGGTGGCGCCACGATCACCAGCGGCCTCGAGGGGGCCTGGACGCCGACTCCGAAGACCTGGGACAACAGCTACTTCGAGACCCTCTTCGGCTACGAGTGGAAGCTGACGAAGAGCCCCGCCGGTGCGCAGCAGTGGATCCCGACGGACCCCGCGGCGGCCACCGCCGTGCCCGACGCCCATGACCCGGCGAAGCGGCACGCCCCCGTGATGCTCACGACGGACCTGGCCCTGCGGATGGACCCGAGCTACGAGCAGATCTCTCGTCGCTTCCACGAGAACCCGGAGCAGTTCGCGGACGCGTTCGCCCGGGCGTGGTTCAAGCTGACCCACCGGGACATGGGACCGATCGCGCGGTACCTCGGCCCCGAGGTCCCTTCCGAGCAGCTGATCTGGCAGGACCCCGTCCCCGCGGTCACGCACGACCTGGTCGATGCTGACGACGTCGCCGCCCTGAAGGAGAAGGTCCTCGCCTCCGGGCTGTCCGTCTCGCAGCTGGTCTCGACCGCCTGGGCCTCGGCGTCGACGTTCCGTGGCACCGATAAGCGCGGGGGCGCCAACGGCGCGCGGGTGCGCCTGGCTCCCCAGAGCGGGTGGGACGTCAACAACCCCGCTGAGCTGGCGACGGTTCTGCGAGTCCTCGAAGGGATCCAGCAGGAGTTCAACGCGCAGGCCGGTGGCACGAAGCAGGTCTCGCTCGCCGACCTGATCGTGCTCGGTGGCGCCGCCGCCATCGAGCGGGCCGCCAAGAACGCCGGGCACGACGTGCAGGTGCCGTTCACACCGGGTCGCACGGACGCATCCCAGGAGCAGACCGACGTCGAGTCGTTCGCGGTGCTCGAGCCGGGTGCGGACGGGTTCCGCAACTACGTCGGCAAGGGCAACGACAAGCCGGCGGAGTTCCTGCTGGTCGACAAGGCCCAACTGCTGACGCTGACTGCTCCGGAGATGACCGTTCTGGTGGGCGGGATGCGGGTCCTGACGACGAACCACGACAGGTCCGTTCTCGGCGTCCTCACCACCCAGCCCGAGGTACTGACCACCGACTTCTTCGTGAACCTGCTCGACCTGGACACGACGTGGCAGGCGACGTCCGAGGCCGAGGACACCTTCGAGGGTCGTGATCGCAGCACGGGCGAGCTCAGGTGGACCGCAAGCCGCGTCGACCTCGTCTTCGGGTCGAACTCCCAGCTCCGTGCCCTCGCGGAGGTCTACGCGAGTGACGACTCGCAGCAGAAGTTCGTGCAGGACTTCGTTGCGGCGTGGGACAAGGTGATGAATCTCGATCGGTTCGACCTGGGCTGATCCCGAGCTCCGATCGCCCGACTGACGTGCGGGGCGCCGTGCGAGCTGTTCATCCGGCTCGCAGGGTGCCCCGCACCTGGGATCTACTTCGCGACACCGATGGCACCGAGGTCCACGTACATGCTGGTTGCCGGGCTGTTGGTGTATCCGGTGACCTTCGAGCCGTGGAGGCGGTAGGACATCGGGATGTCGAGCGGGATGTAGGCGATGTCCTTGCCCAACTGCTCGTCGATCTTGGCGTAGGCCTTGGCCTGCTGCCGCAGGTCGTCGAGCGCCGTGGCGTCGTCGATCATCGTGTCGACGGCCTTGCTCGTGTAGTGGCGGTAGGTCGGCGCGTACGAGAACGGGGTCACGTCGACGACCCGGGAGTCGAACACGGGCGGGATCACTGCCGAGATCGCGGGCCAGTCCGCCATCCCCCCGGTGCACACGACGTCCAGCTTCGGGTCGACCCCGAACGCCGCCATAGGACCCAGCGGATCGAGCGTGGTGGCGAAGCCTGCCTTGTCCCAGCCCTTCTTCAGCGCCACCATGGCGTTGTCGAGCAACGGGGGTCCACCGTAGTAGAACACTTTGATCGGGTAGGGCAGCGTGACGCCGGCCTCCTGGAGCAGCCTCCTGGCGCCATCGGGGTCACCGGTGTCGTTAGCGGTGAAGCCTGGGTTCACGCGGTACCCCGGCACGAGCGGGTTGATGATCGACCTGGCCGGTCTGGACACCCTGTCGCCGCCCAGGGCCGCGATGTACGCCGCCTTGTCGGTGGCCATGGCGAACGCCTGACGGACCGTGGGGTTGGTCATCCGGCTGACGTTCGGCAGCAGGTAGGTCACGAACGGCGACTCCACGAGCGTCGCCCGATCGGCCACCGCACCGGTGACCTGGCCGAAGAGGTCCGGCGGGACGAGGCGATCGGTCACCGCGGTCGTGTCGTTGCCGCTGTCGGCGATCAGGCGCTGGGTGATGATCTCATTGGTCAGGCCCTCGACGAACACGATCCTGTCCGGAAGCGCCCTGCGGACGCCGTCGGTCGTCGCGTCGTAGTTCGGGTTGCGCACGAACGTACCGCCGCCGCCCTTGCTCCACGCCCCTTCCAGTCGGTAGGGGCCGTCCGAGAACACCGAGAAGTTCGACCGGTAACCCCTGTCCTGATCCGCCCGGTAGGGGTCGAAGATCCGCAGCGAGGCGATCGCCAGCGGGAAGTCCGGCCATGGCCTGTTGAACCGATAGGTGACGGTCCTGCCGTTGCAGGTGACGGCCTTGTCGAAATCGGCCTGGCCCTGTTTCGTGTAGGGCCCCTTGTAGGTCGCGGTGCCATGTCGACGAGGCACGTCGAGGTAGCCGAGCGCGTATGTCGGTCCACCGGTGAGCACATCCGTCGCGAACGCGCGCGACAGGCCGTACCTCAGGTCCTCGCAGGTGACGTCCTTGCCGTCCTGCCAGGTCACGCCGTCCTTCAGCGTGAACGACCACTGCGTGCCGCCGTGCTCGGACGTGCCGGTGTCGGTGGCCAGGTCGGGGACGGGGGTGGTGGCCCGTTCACGGTCCTCGGTCACCGGGAACTGGACCAGGCCGCGGTAGACCAGGCGGCCCAGGTCGGCCAGGTCACGCCTGATGGAGGTCCGCTGCGGGTCAAGGTGCTCCGCGGGCCGCTTCGTCAGGTAGTAGACCGTCCCTCCAGGGGTTGCGCTGGCATCCACCAAGCCGTTCGCCGTTGCTGAAGAACGCGTTCCAGCCCCGGCCGCATTCGATCGATTGGCGTGCGCGTCCCCCCCGCGCGGCGGGCCGCAGGCGCCGAGCAGGACCACACCCCCGAGTGAGATCCATGCCGCGACAACGGACTTGGCGTGAACTCCGCCCATCATGCCTCCTCCATGGCACTCCCCCCGGGGTCATCCTGCCACCCCCGCACCATGCCTCCCGCAGGCCCGTCCAGTGAAGATCAAGCTGAGAGCGGGCGGTCCGATCGCAGCCGCCGCCGGACGGCCGAGGTCAGGCGACCGCTATCACCAGCACCGCGATGTCGTCGCGGCGTTGCGCGAAGTCGGTGACCGCGGCGATGACCCGGTCGGCCACGGCATCGGCCATCAGGGCGGCGGCCGCCTGGCCGGTGTGACCACGCAGTCCGTGGGCGGCCGAGGCCAGCGCCCACCCGAGCCGCTCCTCGCCGAACTCGACGCCCTGACGACGGGCCTCGGTCACCCCGTCGGTGTAGGCGATCATCACCTCCCCGGCAGCCAACTCGACCGCGACCTCCTCGACGTGGACCACCGGGAGGATGCCGAGCGCCGTCCCGGGCCGTCCGATCGCCTCGATCTGGCCGTCCGCTCGGCGGACCAACGGGGGCGGGTGGCCGCCCAGGGCCACCGTGACCCGAACGCCGTGCGGCGGCTCGGCCGCACCGGCCGGCTCGTCGGCCTCCGAGATCCGCCCGTACACGACGGTGCAGAACCGCTCGGGCTCGGCCTCGACGAGTAGCGCCTGGTTGAGCTGCTCGAGGACCTGCTTGGGGCCCCACCCCTGAGCGCTGAGAGTGCGCACGGTGTAGCGGGCCATCGAGGTCACCACTGCGGCGTGAACGCCCTTTCCCGCGACGTCCCCGAGCACGAACGCCCACTCCCCGCCCAGCGCCTGGTGCACGTCGTAGAAGTCGCCGCTGACCTGGGCGCCCTGGCCCGCCGGCAGCGAACGCGCCGCCAGGTGCACTCTCGGGACGCTCGGCAGGGACGCCGGGCGCAGGCTGGTCTGCAGCACGGCGGCCAGGCGGGTCTCGGACTCCAGCAACTCGCGCAACCGCTGCTCGGTCTCGGTGCGCTGGGTCTCATCACGCAGCACCATCAGACGGCCCGCCTCGTGCCCGGTGCGGTCGGTGAGCGAGCTGAGCTGGACGGCGAGATGCACCGGCGACTGGCCGGGACGGCCCAGCAGGTCCGGAGTGGTCGAGACCTGGTCCTGTTGCGACGCGCCCGGACGGTGCGCCTCGACGAGTCCGGCGAGGGCAGGCAACAGGGCGCTGGCATAGCGCCCGACCATCCCCGAGCGCGACACGCCGAACAGGCCGGTGGCCGCGGGGTTGGAATCGATCACCCGGTTGTAGGCGTCCAGCACCAGGACGGCGTCGGTCATCTGCTCCATCACCGCACTGCGGGCGATCGGCACCAGATCGAGCAGACCCACGCGGAAGAAGCCCCAGACCAACACGACCGCCAACACCACCAACAAGAACGGCGTCGGATCGATGAAGACGACTCCCAACACGTAGAGCGCGTTGCCGAACCAGGGCGTGACCGAGGCGATGATCACAGTGATCGCCGCGCGGCGGTAGGGCTGGGCCAACCGGGCCAACCGCCAGACCAGCAGGGACAGGGCACTGACCAGGACGACATAGCTGTAGGCGGAGTGGGCGATGAACAACGGGGTGCCCTTGGCCAGGGGCCAGGGAGTCTTGCTCATCATGGTGGACTGGTCGTAGGGCAAGAACACGCCATGTGTGCTGGGGACGGCCAACAGCCCGATCACGATCAGCGGCTCGACGGCGAGCAGCGCCAGGGTCCGCGGCGTGAGGCGCCGGCCCCGGCCCCGGCCGGTGTACTCCACCGAGAAGGCGAGCAACGCGGGCGGCAGGGTCACGATCCCGACGAACCTGACCGTCAACCAGAACGAGGCGGCCAGCTCGGTTCGCGTGGTCGTCTCGATGGCATAGCCCATGGTCCAGATGAAGATCGCCATCAGGGCGACGAACAGGGCGTAGCCCCCCGTGGCCCGTCTCTGTCGCCACACGTACGCAGCCATGGCGAGATAGCCGGCGCCGCCGATGAGCAGCCCGACGGCGATCACCATGTTGCTGGTCATCCGCTGTCCGCCCCGCCGGTGAGGGAACCCTCACGCTCAGGATCCACACGGTATCCGAGGTGGGCACCCGCCGGGCGGGCGGGTCGGGCACGGCGGCAGGCGCCACGGCGTCCCGTCGGGTTGGGCGAAGACCAGGCCGTGGTCGATGTAGTCCCGAACAACCAGCTGACGGTGCTCGGCCTGGTGTGCTGCCTCCTCGGCCAGTGCCGCCTCAACGGCGTGGTCACCAACCTGCACGAGGCCGGCATGCCGCTCGAGGTGATCAGCCGCGTCACCGGCCTTGCCGGCGAGGTCACCTGCGCGCACTACCTCAACATCGCCGCCGAACGGACCCGCGGCGAGTTCGGCGCCCTGGCCGATCGTTTCGGCTCTCAGTGGGCAGACCGAGCCGCCAGCAGCGACGACCGTGCGCCCACAGGCGAGACGCCGACAGAACCTCACAGCGCTGGTGGCGAGGTATAGCTTTGGCTATACCTCGCGGCATCCCGAAGACCGTGAGGCAGAGGAGGGCCGGCCATGAACGGCTACTCGCGGTGGAGTGAGATCCGTGGCGAGCACGTCGACCGTGCCGGCGGCAATGAGGCGGTCGCGACTGGGCGCCAGGAACTCCTGGCACAGGGGATGGGCCGACGGCTGGCGGAAGTGCGTCGTTCCCGGGGCCTTACCCAGGCCGAGGTCGCCGAACGGATGGGAGTGACCAAGGGACGCGTCTCACAGATCGAGCAGGGCCCGGTCTCTGGTCAGGAGGTCCTGGCCCGCTACGCCGCCGCTCTGGGTGGGCGACTGCGCCAGGCGATCTACTTCGAGGACGGCGACATCGCGGTTGTCGCCTGACTCACCAACGCCCACCGCTCAACGCCAGACCCGCTCCGCGGGGATCCAGGTCATGCCCGGCGACTCACCGATGATCACCGGGTCGGCGAACAGGCGGAAGTCCTCGAGCAGGACCCGAAGTCCTCGGGCAGGTCGACGAGTCTCTGCTTGCGACGCCACGCGGCCCACTTCGGCTGGGCGATCGCGGGATACCCCTGGAGTAGGTCGTGGAGCGGCGACAGTACGGCCTGGCGGTAGCCGGCCACTTCCACGATCGCGGAGTGCAGTCCGTCTCCGCTCACCGAGTGCTTCCCGGCAAGGGTCCACACGTCACCGAAGTCGCGCCACCGGGTGTTGACCGAGCCTCTCTGGACCGCTGTCACGATCCTCTCCGCGTGCACCATGTGCAACGGATAGCCCATGAGTTCCAGTGGCTGTCCGCCGAGCAGCCGAGGCATCGACACTCGACTCGGCGCCGGCCAGACGGGATCCCCAACATTGACATCGATGTGGAACCGGACACGCGCAGTCGCCAGCTCTGCATTCATCGACACCCGCACACCGGAGTACTCCTCCTCGTCGCGGATCACCTCAGCCACCGCGCTTCCAGGGTCGAAGACGAGACCGTCGTCGTCCTTCTGTGCGGCGGCGAGGATCACCCGAGCCACGCCCAGAATGTGCTCGGTGTTCGTTGGCCAGGTCTCGCGTTGCGAAGTCGATGTCCCGGGTAGGACGTGTCGAACACGGCCAGGAGCACACCTCCCTTGAGCACCAGGTGCTCGGCATGAGCGCTCGGTGCCAGGCGCGCCAGGAACCCTTCGAGGACGTAGAGCTGAGTCAGCTCATCGGTCAGCCGGGACTCCTTCTTGGCCTTCGCTTTGAGATCCAGCTAGGCGCGCCCGGCAGCCGTCACCCGCGACACGGGTGTCACAGAAGGACTTCCAGAGCCTGACGCAGGGCCGGCGCACCCTTGCGGAACTGAGCCGACATCCGCATCAGGGTGGACGGCTGTCCGCCCTTGCGCAGCCAGCGACGCAGAGCCTCATGACCCAGCTCCGGTCCCTCGCTCTCGCGGAATCGGAAGGCGTCGATGATGGACCGCTCAGGGTTGTACAGCCCGATGCTGGTCGTCTCGTCCAAGCCGATGGTGCCCCGACCGATGTCGAAGGTGGCTGCGTCGAACTGATACCAGGCCACCGGGGCCGAGGTGTCAGGCGGGCGGGCTCCGCGCGGCAAGGCGATGTCGAGCTCTGCGGGGATGTGGTCGATCAGGTCGTGCCGGGCCAACGCTGTCCGCAGACACAGGGTGGCACGCGGTCGCCGAGCGGCTATCTCGATCAAGTCCTCATCACCGGCCGCGCCGGCCTTGCGGTAGAGGCCGCGGTTGAGCCGGATGATCAAATGGGTCCCCACCAGGTCACGGAGGCGGCGCTCGTTCATCACGCCGCGGGCCTGGCTGTAGCGGAAGGTGTCGGGCAAGCGTCGTAGCGCCTCCTGGTCCAGGCTGCTCACCATCACTCCTCCTGCACCTGTAGGAAACTGCACTCACTTAAGGCTTAACTGTTCTCATTTTCCTACATCATCCATGGTGGGTCAAGCACGCGCGGGACGGACTGAGTCGCTGCTGAGGACGATGCCCACCGCGCCGACGTAGTGACCCACAAAGTGACCCATGTAAGGCGTCGCGGGTGCGTCAGCTGAGGGTCGATCCGACAAACATGCAGTTCAGAGGCTGTTTGGCAGGGTGCCCCCGAGAGGATTCGAACCTCCGACACACGGTTTAGGAAACCGTTGCTCTATCCCCTGAGCTACGAGGGCTGGCCTGCGGCGATCCTAGCGCCCCGGCCACCGCGTGCACCGAACGTGCAACTCAGCAGCCCATCCAAAGCAGCCCGGTCGTCGCGACGTGGCGACACCCGGGCTCAACGGCCGCAGGAGGGCCACGGCTCCGTGGTCCTGGAAGCAGCACTCCGAACACCCGCATGATCCCTCCCTGGGCCGACGTAAGGCGGACACAGTGGACGTGTGCGTAGCCGGGGGGCAACACAGGCACTCTGCCGTCGCAGAATCGTCGCGAGTTCGAGAGGTGCCGACCTTCGCAAGATCGAACACCGCGAACTCGAGCAGCCCCACACCACAAGACGCAGCGGCAGCCTCGATCGACCCTCCCGAGGCGTCGTCCGACACCAGGCATGAGGACCCAGGTGATGTCCGGCTCGGATGCCGAGTGATCACACCAGACTGTCCGTCCGGTCCCGACGGCCCATGCCTGGGGCGCGACTGGGCTGGTCCAGGGGCGCCAAGGACGGGTCTGTCAGGAGATCTGTGTAAGCGGTCGGCGTGACCTCCACGCCTTGAGGGTCGTGGTCTGGAGATGATCACGCATGGGTGGCGATGAGCTGCCGGGCTCGGGCCCGGCTTCGGGTGGCGAGTTGGTGCTGGCTGGGGATCCTGGCCTGGCGCTGCTGACCGAGCGGCTGGTCGATGCCGCTCGCAATGGCCGACATGAGGCGGACGTAGATGACGTGCGACGTCCACTACGCAGCAGCAGACTGCCGGCCGGCTCTCGGCAGCGGACTGCCGGCGCGCGGTCCAGGCCGAGCTTGCTCGGGCGCTGCTCAACGGGCCGGGCCTGGCGTCGACGCCGACGTGCCCTCCTGCGTGGGAGGACAACCCAACCGAGCGGTCACGCCCCCCAGCCTGCTGTGCGCCTGGTGATCTCCTCGCGCATGAACACGCTCGACTCCTTGGCGCGTTCCTCCCAGGCGAACACGCACACGGTCATGATGTGGTCGTCGGAGTCGCCGAACCGCAGCTCGCCGAGGGTGGAGAAGAACTCCTCCCAGTTCACCTCGCCCTGCCCGATGTCCAGGTGCTGATGCACCCGCACCGCGTTGCCGGGCGGGTTGGTGATGTAGCGCAGCCCGCTGGAACCCGTGTGGTCGAAAGAGTCCGCGACATGCAGGTGGGTCAGCTTGTCCCCCGCATGTTCCATGATCGAACGGATCCCGCCCGCACCGCCGCCACCCATGTGGAACGCGTGCGGCGCGCAGTACAGATACGACACCAGCGGCGAGTTGATCCCCCGCACCATGTCCGCGGCGACCTTGCCGTCCTCGACGAAGTCGTCCGGGTGCGGCTCCAACCGCAGGTGAACCCCTTCGCGTTCGAAGACCGGCAGCAACTCCTCCATGCTCTTCCAGAACATCGCCTCCGACGTCTCGGAGGCCTCCGGGCGGCCGTTGAACTCCGAGTTCATGACCTCGCAGCCCAACTGGGTGGTGATCTGGATCGCCCGCTTCCAGTACCGCACCGCCCCCTGCCGCTGGTCCTCGTCCGGACCCGACCACCGGTACAGCGGCAGGTTCGACGCGATCCCCACCCCCGCCGCGTCCAGCTCCCGCTTGAACGCCGCCACGGTCGCGTCATCACAACGCGGGTGCAGGAAGAACGGCATGAAGTCCTCACGCGGCGACAGCTCGATCCACTCATACCCCAGATCGGCCACCACCCCGGGCAGTTCCAGCAACGGCACCGACCGCAACATGTATGGATCAAGAGCCAACTTCATCGATGCACTCCTGGGATCAGGCGACGGAGATCGGACGACGCGGATCAGGCGTAGAGGGCCGGCTGGTCGATCAGGTTGATCGCAACCCGCTCCCCCTTGCCGAAGGACAGCACGGCGGCCTCGGCGATGGCGGTCGCGGCGTAGCCGTCCCAGCTGCTCGGCCCCTCGACCCGGCCGGCGGCCAACCCGCTGACCCAGGCCTGCAGCTCGTTGACGTAGGCGGCACCGAACCGGACACGCCAATCGGCCGGCACCTGCTCGCTGCGCTGACCATTGCGGCCGATCACCACGGTGGTGCGAGGGTTGTCCAGGCTGACCGTCCCGGTGGAGCCGACGATCTCGCACCGGACGTCGTAGCCGTACTGGCAGTTGACGAACGACTCCACCGTAACCACCTCGCCACCGGCCATCTCGAAGATGACGATCTGCGGGTCACGCAGCTCGGGCGAGCCGAGCGGGCTCTTCTTGATAGGCAGCACCGTGATGGCGGCGATCTCGGCGTCGAACAGCCAGCGGAAGGTGTCGAACTCGTGCACGACCGAGTCGGTCATCGACATCTCGCCACGGAAGGTGTCCGGCACCACTGCGTTGCGGTGCATGGCGTGGGCCAGCAGCGGCTCCCCGATGGTGCCGTCGGTCATCGCCCGCTTGACATCGAGGTAGCCGACGTCGTAGCGACGCATGAACCCGATCTGGATCAGCCGCTTGCACAGGACGGCCTCCGCCTCGAGCACCCGCAGGGCCTCGGCGGTGGTCGTGGCGATGGGCTTCTCGCACAGCACCGGCTTGCCGGCGTTGAGGCACGCGATCGCTTGGTCCGGGTGTAGTTCCCCCGGCGAGGCGATGAGCACGGCGTCGACATCGTCCGCGGCGATCAGCGCCTCCCACGAGGTGTGCGCCGCTGCGCCCACCTCGTCGGCGATCAACTTCGCCCGGTCGGTCGCGACGTCGAAGACCGCGGTGACGGTCGAGCCGACGACCTGGCCCGACAGCCGCGTAACGTGGTCCGAGCCGATCGTCCCGGTGCCGATGACACCAACCCTGATGGTCATGACGTTCCCAGCCTTTCGATGAGGGTTCGGGTGCTTTCGAGGGCGCACCGCGGCAGCGGTCAGTAGGGCCAGCGGCGCACCGGGCGCAGTCCGCAGGCGGCGTAGTAGCCGGCGGTGCGGGCGCCGATCGGCAGCGGGATGTTCGGCTCGACCGGGTACAGGTCCTGCTCGACGACGCAGTAGATGTCGCGGTCCAGGCCGGCCAGGGTGTTCAACAGCGGCGGCATGTGCGGCTCGCCGTCCCACGGCTCGCACATCACGCCGAGCTTGACCGCCTCGGACAGCGGCAGCTTCTCATCCAGGGCACGGCGACGGACCACCGGGTCGACCGACTTCAGGTGAACATACGTCGTCCGCTCGGGGAAGTGCTGGACGATCTCGATGTTGTCGCCCTCGCAGTAGGCGATGTGCCCCGTGTCCAGGCACAGGTTGACGAAGGCGGGGTCGGTGTCGGACAGGAACCGCTCGATCCGCTCCTGGGTGTCGACGTGGGTGTCCACGTGCGGATGGAACACCAGGTGCACGCCGAAGCTCTCGAAGATGTACCTGGCCAGCTCATTCGTTCCGCCGATCAGGTTCGACCACTGCTCGGGGTCGATCTCGGCGTTCTGCACCGCCTCACCGGTGTGCATGTCGGTCCACTGCTCAGGCAGGTGCACCAGGTACTTCGCGCTCACCGCGGCGAGCAGCCGGGCCTCCTGACCGAAGGTCCGCTTCGCGGTCTCCAGCGCCTCGGCGCCCTTGTGCAGCCCGGCGAACACTGTTCCGCCGCAGACCGTCAGGCCACGCGAGCCGATCTCGTCCTTGAGCTGCTCAGGATCCTGCGGCATGAAACCCTGCGGGCCGAGCTCGGTGAACCTATATCCCGCGATCACGATCTCGTCCAGGTACTGCTGCCAACCCACCTGGTGGTCGTCCCGCGGGAACCACACCCCCCACGAGTCCGGGGCCGTCCCTAGGCTGAGCCGGGACAGGTCGGGATTCTGTTGAGTCATGACCTTCTCCTTCGACGGTGTGGCGACCCGCGAGGCCCTCACATCACGGACGACGCGGGGAGAGTACATTGCCCGAAAAGCGTTGCCGTTCAGGCGTTCTTGCGTTCGTCCAGGATGATGGCGAGGACGATGATGATGCCCTTCACGACCATCTGCATGAACGGGGACACGTCGAGCAGGTCGAGCCCGTTGTTGATGATCCCGATGATCAGCGCGCCGACCATGGTGCCCCAGACGGTGCCGATGCCACCCTTGAAGCTGGTGCCGCCGATTACCGCCGCGGTGATGGCGTCGAGCTCGATCCCGGTGCCGAGCTGCGGGTTACCGGAGCCGATCCGGGCGGAGAGGATGACGCCGGCGAGGCCGGAGAGCAGCCCGCTCAAGGTGTAGATCAGGATGGTGACCCGGCTGATCCGGATACCTGACACGCGCGCCGCCTGCTCGTTGCCGCCGATGGCGTAGACGTACCGGCCGAACCGGGTGTAGTTGAGGATGAAGTGCGCGGCCACGGCGACGACCAGGAACAGGATGATCGGCACCGGGATCCCCAGGACGGCGCCCTGGCCGATGTCGTTGTACGGCTTCTCCAGACCGGAGACGGGGCGACCCTCGCTGTAGATCAGGGCCAGGCCGCGCGCCGTGGTCATCATGCCCAGCGTCGCGATGAAGGGCGCGATCCGGAACCTGGAGATCAACAGGCCATTGGTCAGCCCTGCGAGCGCACCGACCGCCAGACCGGCGAGGACGGCGACGATGATCGGTAGGTTGAGTCCCGGATAGACCATCCGGTCGCTGGGGCGTTGCGCCAAGCTGGTGGCCACAACGGCAGACAGAGCCAGGATCGAGCCGACCGACAGGTCGATGCCGAGCGTGATGATCACGAACGTCATGCCGATGGCGATCACGCCGATCGCCGCCACCTGCCTGACGACGTTGATCAGGTTCTCCGGCTGGGAGAAGGTGCCCTTGGTCAGCGCCGTGAGAACGATGATGAACGCGATGAGGATGCCGATGATCGCGTAGGTGCGCAGGAAGTGGCCCCAGTCAAAGCCCCCCGATCCGCCGTCGGCGGTGTCGGTTTGGCTCGCACCGGCTGCCGGAGAGGCAGCAGGGCCGAGATCTGTGCTCACGTGGTTCTCCTTCAGGCAGCGGTGGTGGGTTCGTGGGTGGCGGTGGCGAGTTGCATGATCCGTTCCTGGGTGGCATCCCGGCGCTCGACCTCGCCGGTGATGCGCCCCTCGCACATCACGATGACCCGGTCGCTCATGCCGAGGATCTCCGGCATTTCGGAGGACACCATGACGATGGCCTTGCCCTGCTTGGCCAGCTCGCCCATCAGGCGGTGGATCTCGGACTTGGCGCCGACGTCGATGCCGCGCGTGGGCTCGTCGATCATGAGGACGTCGGAGAGGGTGAGCAGCCAGCGGGACAGCAGTACCTTCTGCTGGTTGCCCCCGGACAGGTTCTGGATCAGCTGGTTCAGCGAGGGGGTCTTGAGCGCCAACCGATTGCGTTGGTCCTCGCACGCGGCGTCGATCGATCCGCGCCGCAGGATGCCCTGCGGGCTGTACTTGGGCAGGGCTGCGACGGACATGTTGTCGCGCACCGACAACACGCCCATGATTCCGGTCTGCTTGCGGTCCTCGGTGAGCAGGGCGAGCCCGGCGTTGATCGCATCCCGCGGCTCGCGGATCTTACGCGTCCTGCCGTTCACCTCGACCGTGCCCGCCTCCGCAGGGTGCACGCCGAAGATGGTCTCGAGCACCTCGGTCCGGCCGGCGCCCATCAGGCCGGCGATTCCGAGGATCTCCCCGCGCCGCACCTGGAACGACACATCGCGGACCAGGGCCCCACGGTTGAGGCCCTGGACGTGCATCAGGACCTCGCCGATCGGCACCTCCTCCTTGGGGAAGAGGTGGGTCAGCTCACGGCCGACCATCAGCGCTATCAGCCGGTCGCGGTCCAGTTCGGCTGCAGGCTTGGTCGCCACCCACTGGCCGTCACGGAAGACGGTCACCTCGTCGGAGATGGCGAAGACCTCGTCCATCTTATGGGTGATGTAGATGATCGCCGTGCCCGACTCGCGCAGCTGGCGGATCATCCGGTGCAGATGCCCGACCTCGCGCTCGGTGATCGCCGAGGTCGGCTCGTCCATGATGATGATCCGGGAGCCGAACGAGATGGCCTTGGCGATCTCGACCATCTGCGCCTGGGCGACGCTGAGGTCCTTCATCTTATGGCGCGGGTTGATCCGGATGGACCAGCGGTCGAAGACCACGCGGGTCTCTCGCTCCATCGCCCGACGGCTGACCAGACCGAAGCGATCGCGCAGTTCGCGGCCCAGAAAGATGTTCTCCGCCACCGACAGCTGCGGCACCGACGACAGCTCCTGGTGGATCATCGACACGCCGAGGGCCAGGCTGGCGGCCGGGTTCGGGACCGAGACCTCCTGGCCGTCGATCACGATCCGGCCGCCGTCGTCGGCCGAGTAGATCCCAGCGAGGATCTTCATCAGGGTCGACTTGCCCGCCCCGTTCTCCCCCATCAGGGAGTGCACGGTTCCCGGCCTGACGTTCAGCCCGACGTCCTGCAACGCCTTGACCCCCGGGAAGGTCTTGCTGATACCGGACATCTCGAGGATGTACTCGCTCATCGCTCACCTCGTTGCGGGTCGGGTGCGGCTCATCTGCAGTGCGGTGACAGCGGTGGCCGAGCTGCTGCCCGGCCACCGCCGCGCGGCCTATCGGCCGACGAAGTCCGCCATGTTCTCCGGCGTCACCAGCTGGTAGGGCACGTCCACGTAGCCGGGGACGGTCTCGCCGTTGTAGCGCTTCACCGCGGCGTCGACCCCACCGGCGCCCTGACCCTTGGCGTCCTGGAACACCGTGACCTTGAGCTCTCCGGCCTTCATCGCGGCCAGGGCGTCACCGGTGGCATCCACGCCGCCGACGATGACCTTGTCGAGCTTGTTCTGCGCCTTGAGCGCCTCGATCGCGCCTAGCGCCATCTCATCGTTATTCGCGCACACGACGTCGATCTGCTCGCCCGACTGCAGCCAGTTCTCCATCACCGACAGGCCCTTGTCCCGCTGCCAGTTGCCGGCCTGGGTCTTGACGACCTTCATGCCCGGGTTCTTCGCGACCACGTCGTTGCAGCCCTTGGTCCGCAGGACCGCGGCCTCGTTGGCCGGGTCACCCTGAATGATCGCCACATTGCCCTTGCCACCGGCGAGTTTGGCCAGGGCCTCCATCTCCAACGTTCCGGAGACGAGGGAGTCCGAGCCCACGTACGGCACGCCGTCCGGAAGGTCGGAGGGGCGGCGGTTGACGTAGATGAGCGGGATCTTCGCGGCCTTGGCGGCCTCGGTCATCGGCCCGGCAGCGTCGGTGTCGACGGCGACGACAATGATGCCGTCGACCTTGTCGGCGATGAAGTTCTCGACCTGGCCCAGCTGGACGTCCGTCTTCTCCTGTGCGGCGACGATGTTGACCGTGACCCCGTCCTCCTTCGCCCGCGCGGTCATGCCGTCGGCGACCTTCTGCAGGAACTGGTCGAGGATCGGGAACGTGACGCCGAGCTTGAGCGCCTTGCCGTCCTTCGGCTTGACGGCAGCCGCGGCCCCAGTGGCGGCGGACGCAGACGCGCTGGCTTCTGTGGATGCCGCAGCCTCGCTGCTGCCGCCGCTGCTCGGCGTCGTGCTGGCAGACTCGCCAGAGGAACACGCGGCGAGGCTGGCTACCGCGACGACGAGCGCAGCCACCCGGAGACGGGTATTGATCATGGGTCCTTCTTTCGTCGAGGATCGGCCGGGTACCCGGGGGCCCGATCCGCCGGCGGGGGGGTCCCGCTCGGCCAGGTGGAGTGCAAGTGCCTGGAGGCTCTGCACGGCATTAGTCAGAACATCGGGATGTCTGCACATCCCACGAGAGACTGTTCAGCCTCGACGTACGCGCACGCGAGACCTGCACCTTCGTCCGACCGGGTCGCATCGGCTGCAGGAGAGGCGATTGTGTCGCCGGACCCACGGCAGGAACGGCGCGTGGCGGCCCGGCCCTGAGGTCACTCGCAGAAGTGATCGCTCATCCCGGCGAGCATTTGAAGCGCTTTAACAACGTGAGCTAGCATGTGACGAGACACACGCTCTTGTCAACCGCTTGTCGTAACAATCTGCAAACGGAGGTCAGGTATGGCCGATCCGCCGCGGGGCTCGGAGCCCGCGAGCCCCCGGGAGCGGCGCCGGCTGACCCTCCAGGACATCGCGGACGCCGCCGGCGTGTCCACGGGGCTGGTGTCGCTGGTCCTTCGCGGCCGCTCCGGGCCGAGCGCCGCCACCGCCGCCAGGGTCACGGAGGTGGCCGACCGTCTGGGCTATCGGGCCAACCGCACAGCAAGCCAGCTCGCCAGCAGGCGCACCCAGCTTCTCGGAGTCACCATGACCCCGGGTAACCCCTACCACGGTGAACTCGTCGAGGAGATCCTCACCCGAACCCGAGAACGGCACTTCGAAGTGCTCCTGGCACCGGTCACCCGCAGCCACGAGGAACTGGGCTCCATCCAGTCCCTGGTCGATTCACGGTGCGAGGTCATCCTGCTGCTCAACTCCACACTGACCCCCGACGACCTGGACAAGGCCCTCGACGGGCTGCCCGCGGTCTGCGTCGGGCGCGATGTCGACCTGCCCGATGTCGACGTGGTCACGAGTGGCGACGCCCCGGCGATGAGGTTGCTCGTCGATCACTTGGTCTCCCTGGGCCACACCAGGATCGCGCACGTGGACGGTGGCGGCCCCTATCTGCCGCAAGAGCGACGTGAGGGATTCGAGGCCGCGATGTCGGCACACGGCCTGCGGCCACTCGTCATCCCCGGTGGCGAGACGGAGGAGGGCGGCGCCGAGGCGGCCGACGAACTCCTACGGCACGAGGGTGTCACCGCCGCCGTCGCCTATAACGACCTGGCAGCGATCGGCCTGATGGACCGGTTGTACAGCCGTGGCGTACAGGTTCCGGACGACATCTCGGTCACCGGATTCGATGACGACCGTATCGCCGGCCTGCACGGCATCAACCTCACCACCATCGACCCGTCCAAGCTCGAACAGGCTCGCCGAGCGGTCGACTGGGCCCTGGAACGCGTGGAGGGCGGCCGGACGGACCGCCTCACCTACGCGTTCACACCCCGGCTCGTCGTCCGGGGCAGCACCGCCGCACCGCGCTCACACCAGGCGCGTCCTGCCTCGACTCGTGGGTGAGGAATACCCGTCTCACGGCGCGGCTCCTGACCGGTGGATGTGTCACACAGGGAACACGATGCCGCACACCCGGCGGACGGCGTCCATCGTCCGCAGCGTCGCGAGCGAGTCGCCCAGCGGCCGCAGCGCGGCGTCTGCGACTCACCCGCGGCGACGCATCGAGCCACCTCGACCTCGGGGAAGCTGCGCGGGTCGGTCACCCGCGGGGTCGGCAGCGACGTGGGAAAGCCGTCGCCGCTCATCGCCGTTCCTCCTGACTCTGTGCCGCCGCGGGTAGCTTCGGGAGTTCCACGGCCGTCCACCGCCCGTCGTCGTGCATTGACGCGATGACCGCCTCGGACACTGCGGAGGCGACGAGCCCGTCGCGGGCCGAAGCGAGAGGCGACCGCATCCTGCATGGCTTCGTCTCCGGCGCCGTGGTCACCCGCGTCACCGACGCCGACCGGCCGCGAGCGGAGAGCCTGGCGGAGGTGGACTGGCCGACTTCGACGCCCGAGTTCGCCTCGGACACGGCGCAGGACGCAGTCTGCGGGACGGGATGGTGCCCTGGGACTGAGCGACCCCACCCACCTGGGCGACGTCATCACCGCCAACACCGCCGCCTACAACGCCTCACCTCCCCAGGCCACTGCCCGGCCTCGCCCAGGAGACCTGAGGCATCCACGAACCCCTAGCGCCATGACCGATTTCGACACCGCAGTGCCTGTCACAAGAGTCCTCGACGGCGCCGGTACCGGCACTTGGCCCCCAGACCGCCCAATGGATCTCACCCGCTCAGCCCTGACCAATCGGCGCCGTACCGACACCACCCTGCTCGATCACGGAGGAGCCGTGGACGGGAGGAGGCCATACCGAAGATCAACACCACGACGCCGCGATCGCCTCTCGGCCACCCGGCGCGTCTCGGGGTGAGCGAGGCACCGACACCACGCCCGCGCCGGCGGGCGTGGTGTCGGTGGCCGGAGTTATGCTTCCGGCATGGACGGGGTGACCAGCTACGAGGATCTGCAGGCGATGACGCCGCAGGAGCGCCGAGAGCATTTCCGCTCCGCGCTGGTGCTGGATTCGGCGCAGTGGCTACCTCACGAGCAAGCTCTGGCCGACGACGTCCGCCAACAAGTCCGGGACCGTGAGGAGCGGTTGCGCGGACAGGCATCGTGACCCCGCGCGTCGTCCGCGTCACGGCCGACCTGTTCCATCAGCTCGAAGCTCAGTTGCCGGCTGAGCGTGGCCCTCGCGGTGAAACCCTCCGTGGCCGAGTTCGCCGCCGCCGACCTGCTGGACATCGTCGACGTATTCGCCACCCTGTGGGACGACCTGCCGCTCACCATCCCAGGCCGCGACGAATACCGGACCTTGATGACCCGAGGGCACCTTGCCTACGCGGTCGCTGTGAGCGGCCAGCTCTCCCCTGTCGACGGAGCCGTCGAACTGACCGCGATCAGCATCGACCTTCAGGGCCCGACTGGGCCCAATGACTTTGACCAGGACGTTGGCAACGACTGACCGTCCCGGCCCACCTCCCCGAAGAGCTTCCGGCGTGCAACATACGTGCAACAGTGAGCCGGAAACAGTGCTCATGGACGAGTATCAACGAACGTGATTCCGCCTGTTCAGAGGGCGTTTCGTGGGTCTGACCTGCGGTGTCTTGTCGGTTTGGGAAACCGTTGCTCTATCCCCTGAGCTACGAGGGCTGGCCTGCGGCGATCCTAGCGCCCCGGCCGCCGCGTGCACCGAACGTGCACCTCGGCAGCCCATCCAAGGCAGTCCGGTGGTCGCGACGGGGCGACATCCCGGACTCACCCGCCGCAGGAGGGCCACGGCTCCGTGGTCCTGGAAGCAGCACTCCGAACACCCCGCATGATCACTCCCTGGGCCGACGTGAGGCGGACACAGATGACGTGTGCGAAAGCGGGGGCAACACAAGCAGTCTGCCGTCGCGGAATCGTCCCGAGGCCGAAGAGGGGCCGACCTGCGCAAGATCGAGCACCGCGAACTTGAGCGACCCAACACCCCAGGAAGCAGAGGCAGCATCGCGATCGACCTTCCTGAGAGCCGTCGTCCAACACCAGGCAGGTAGGACCCAGGTGATGTCCGGCTCGGATGTCGGGTGGATCAATCACCTGACTGTCTGTCCGATCCGGTCCGGCCCGCCTATGCCTGGGGCGGCGACTGGGCCGGTCGAGGGGTGCGACCTGACAGCGCCTCGACGGCCTGCTCGATGCCGGACCCTTGCCGGTCGACGTCCTCCATGTACAGCGTCCCGGCGACGATCTGACCGTCACCGATCTCGAAGAGAGTGACCCCTCGCGCCTCGAAGGGCTGTCCGTCCGACCGGGTCCCCGACCAGTGCCATTCGCTCCAGGCCGTGGCACCGGCCTGCGCCGAGCGACGGATCTCGGCCGAGAGGTCGGGGATGCCGGCGAACATGGCCTCCCAGTTGGCGAGCAGCTGCGCCCGCCCGACGAAGCTCCGCCCCGGGTGCACCGGCTGCTCGCTGCGGTACTCCTCGTGGAACAGCCGAGCCATCGCCTCCAGGTCGTGCCCGTTCACCGCATCGACCAGCTGATCAAGGACGATCGTCATCGTGCCTCCCGGCGTGTTGGCTCCTCACGGCTCAGCGACCACGCCATCGTCGGGCCACTGTCCCCCAAAGACCAGTGACCCCATTGGAGAGCGGTCCCAGGACCAGCATCGGACGCCCCGGCCTCGCACAGGTTCTCCCGACCGGAGGTGCACATCTTGCAGGTCAAGCAGGGAAGGTCCGGCTCCACCGTCACCCGCTCCCCTACCGCTACCGCTACCGACACTCCGCAACCCAGTGCCGTCACCACGCCGACCACCTCGTGCCCCGGGTGATAGGGCATCGGGATGAACGGGTGCCGCCCATGCGCGGCACGGGTGTCCGACGCACAGATCCCGACCGCCACGGACCTCACCTCAGATGCGGTTGCTCCCACTTTGAACGCTATTCGCAGACGATTCCGTCGCCGTCGAGTCTGATACAGGACCAGCGTGCAGTGGCCGCAGTTGGCTGCGCCGACGGTCTGCGGGTCAGCGGCACAGCCGTCCTGCGACGCACGTCGCATGGCCTTCCGTGATCGACCGCCCGGTGTCCTCGGGCGGTCGATCACGGTCGGGAGAGCTGTCCGGTGTGGCCGTGGGGCGGCTCTCCTCGCGCGCAGACGTCAACGGACTGCGAGCCGGCTCCAACTCCTCAGCGGCGCCAGCGACGGTGGAGCATCACCGAAAGTGCGGCGGCCAGGCATGCCGTGACCGCCAGGAGGACGCCGGCCCGGACTCCCTGCCAGCGAACAGCAGGTCCGGCCACCGCGGGCGCGGGGTAGTCGATCATCTTCGCGGCGGAGGCGGCCGCGTCGATTCCGGCTGCCTCGGAGAGGTCCCGGAGCGCGCCGTCGAACACCTGATCTGAGATGATGATCTTCAACTTGGATCAGGAGTCTTGGATACCTGCAGCACACCCGCCGGAGTTCCGTCGCCGGGCGGTCGAGTTGGTCCGCCTCGGAGGCGGCGATCGCCAAGGACCTGGGGATCAGCGAGTCCTGCCTGCGGAACTGGACGACCCGGACGACGTTGATACCGGTCGCAAGGAGGGGTGTCCGTGGAGGTTCTCGGCTGAGTGTGGACCCACATCCCCCTGCCATCGTCGCCCTCGGCGAGCAGCCCTACTTGACTTCGGTTCTGACGACGAATCTGAGCCCGACCGTCAAGGGGATGGCCAACCAGATCACGCCGGTGACCCCGAGTTGGGCCCACTGCAGGTTGGTCAGGGCGCCGTCGAAGAGGGCGGCCTGTGCGTGGTCGAAGTCGACCCATGGTTGGAGGTGGCGGAACCAGGCCTGCGACGCTGCGAGGGGTAGGGCCAGCGTTGGCAGGAGGAACTGGTAGACGAAGTAGGCGACGAGTGCCCCGGCCGAGCTTCGGATGAGTACGCCGAGGGTGAACCCCACCAGCAGGCTGAGTAGGTCGGCAAGCGTGATGGTGAGCAGAGTCGGCAGGGTCAGGTCCCAGATCGGGTCGACCCCTGCGATGGCGGAGCCTGCCAGATTGCCGAGGGCGGCGATGCCGAAGGTGAGCGGCACGGAGACGACGGCGATCCCGACGTTCGCGATCGCTTTGGCGGCGATGACGCGCCGGCGGTCGGGGACCAGGGTGAAGGTGGTCAGCCCGCTGCGCTGGCTCCACTCGCTGGTCACCGACAGGATCGCGATCATCGGAAGCACCAGCGTCAGTGGGATGCCGATCGCGGAGACGAAGGAGTGGTAGGTCGGGTTCCTGTCGCCGGCGAAGGCGATGACCGCCGCCGAGGCGAGCAGCGCCAGGATCCCGATGGCGGCGATCAGCCAGAAGCCGGAGCGGGTGTCCAGCATCTTGCGTATCTCGGTGGTGACGATGCGGCTCATCGGGATGCCGGGCTGGGTGGGCCTTGTCCCGGCCGGCAGTGCGGATGAGGGAGGCCTCTCGATGATGGTCATGCCGTTGCTCCTTGTGGTCTGGTCGCCCTGGTGGTGTCGCGCTGGGTCTCGGCGGTGAGCTCGAGGAACAGCTCCTCCAGTCCGGTGCCATCTGCTGGGCGCAGCTCGGTGAGGGGGATCCCGGCGGCGAAGACGATCTTCCCCACCTGGTCGGCGTCGGCGGTGGCGAGGAACCCGTCGTCGCCGACGGGCGAGAAGGTGACGTCCGCGCCGACCAGCGCGCGGGCCACGACGTCACGGTTGGTGGCCCGCACAATGGTTCCGTGGGAGCGCAGCAGGTCGTGCTTGGCGCCTTGGGCCACGATGCGGCCGTGGCCGATCACGACGAGGTCATCGGCGATCACTTCGATCTCGTGGATCAGATGGGAGGACAGCAGCACGGTGCCGCCGCGGTCGGCGTAGTCGCGCAGCAGGTCGCGCATCCAGCGGATGCCGGCGGGGTCGAGGCCGTTGGCGGGCTCGTCGAGGATCAGGACCTCGGGGTCGCCGATCAGGGCGGTCGCGATGCCGAGGCGTTGCCTCATGCCGAGGGAGTAGTCGCGGACTCGCCGAGAGGCCTCGGCCGGCGTCAGGCTGACCAGGTCCAGCATCTGCTCGACGCGACGACGCGGCAGACCCATGAACCGCTGCGCGATCGTGAGGATCTCGCGGCCGGTGCGACCCGCGTGCTGGGCGGAGGCGTCCAGGAGGACACCGACCTCGAGTCCGGGGTTGGGCAGGTCCACGTAGCTGCGCCCCAAGACCCGGACCACCCCCGCTGTGGCCTGGGTGAGACCGACGATGATCCGCATGGTGGTGGACTTGCCGGCACCGTTGGGGCCCAGGAATCCGGTCACGCGCCCCGGCTGGGCCGAGAAGCTGACGTTGTCGACCGCGGTGAAGGAACCGTAGGCCCGGGTGAGTGACTCGATCGTGATCACGGGAGGAGTTCCTTCCGGCTGCCACGCCACGCGTCGCCGCGTGCCATCACGTACTGGGCGAGCACGTAGCGCCACGGAATGACGGCCATGATGACGACGACCCACAGGACGCGGCCGGTCTGGTCGAGGGCGGCGCCCTGGAGCTTGTTCTGCGACCAGAGGGGCAGAGCGATGACCCCGAGCCAGAGCAGCTTCCAGGCGACCTCGAACAACAGGATGGGAAGCATACGAACCGGGTAGCGGACACCCAGCAGGGCCACCACCGACATCGCCACGAGCATGCACTCGACGGTGCCCTCAGCCAGCCCCCAGGACCTGTGCTCGAAGAGCAAGGGCCACTTGAACACCGCGATGCCGCCGGCCATGACGAGGTACCCCACGCGAAGGAGATTCATCTGCCACAACGCGATCCGCGACGAGGCTCGTCCGTCGCGACTGACGGAACGGTTCGGCTGGGAGGAGGTGGTCAGCGGTCGTTCCTGGATCTGCTTCATGATGATCGCTCCTTGGTTGGTGTGGTTCCTCAACGGTGACCGCGGGGAGGGTTCGGTACATCGGCCGCGGGGTTATGACGGCTCGCCGTGGGAGGGGGTGGCGAGCCGTGTCGGTGTCGCCTTTCGTCGCGGCCGCGTAGACCTGGGTCGGTACCCGGCGTGGGAACCGGCCCGTACGCTCGGGAGATGTCCCGATCGCGCAGGTGGTGGGTCGAGCCGGTCAGGCCGGCCTCGCTGTCGGCAGCCGGGGACCGGAGGCGGCCGGATGCGACCGGGCCACTGGCGGGTCGCGAACGGCTGATCGACATCGCCGTGTGTCTGCTCGCCGTCGCACTCGGGGCGCTCTTCTTGAGCCCGGAACTGCATGGTCACGCTATTCCGCTGCCCCTGTCCCACGTCATCGTGGACATTGCCTGCGGCATGGTGGCTGCCTTGGCACTGTGGTGGCGGCGCCGCCGGCCGCGTGGCGTTGCGCTCGCGTGCGTCCTGCTGGGGATGCTCTCGATCTCCGCCACTCCCGCCGGGTTCCTCGCGCTGTGCTCCCTGGCGGTGTACCGGCCGGCACGATGGGCGCTGGCCCTGGTTGCGGTCTGGATCCCGTCCGTGCTCGTCTTCGCCATGTACAGCCCCACCACCGACCCCGGCTCCGTGGTTCTGGTGACCACCCCGATCGCGCTCGCAGCCATCGCGTGGGGAATGTTCCTTCGTACCCGACATCAGCTGCTCCTCACCCTGCGGGAGCGGGCCGAGCGCGCCGAGGCCGATCAACGGCTGCACGAAGACCGGGCACGGATGGCCGAACGCACCCGGATCGCCCGCGAGATGCACGACGTCCTGGCCCACCGGATCTCCTTGCTGGCGCTGCACGCTGGAGCACTCGAGGTCCGTCCCGACCTGCCCCCGGCGAAGATTCGGGAGACCGCCGAGTTGCTGCGTTCCACAGCCCGTCAGGCGCTCGAGGAGCTACGCGACGTGATCGGAGTGCTCCGGGAAGAGCCGGGACAGGACGCCGCGACGCCGGCTCGACCCCCGACCCTGTCCGACATCCGGCGCCTGGTCGAGGAAACCCGGGGGGCCGGCGCGAACATCGACTTCGAGATGCACGTGGATCATGCGGACGCCGCGCCCAGTGCGCTGGGACGTGACGCCTACCGCATCGTCCAGGAGGCGCTCACCAACATCGGCAAGCACGCCGGTGGCACCGCGACGTGGGTTCGGGTCAGCGGGGCACCAGACGGCGGGCTGCACGTCAACGTCCGCAACCGCCAACCGATCCACGCCCCGAACGGACCGGCGCTACCAGGCTCCGGGGCCGGCCTGCTCGGACTCCAGGAACGAGTCGCCCTCGCCGGCGGCACCCTCGTGCACGGCCCGGACGGATCAGGCGACTTCGTCGTCGACGCGGAGCTCCGATGGTGAGGGTCCTGCTCGTCGACGACGACGCGCTGGTGCGCGCGGGACTGCGGCTCATCCTGTCCTCGACCGAGGACCTCGAGGTCGTCGGCGAGGCCGACGACGGCGCCGGCGCCGTCGCCGCGGTCCGCCAGCACCGACCCGACGTCGTCCTCATGGACATCCGCATGGCCCAGATGGACGGCATCACCGCCACCGCCGCGCTGCGCCGACTCGACGCACCACCCCAGGTCATCGTGCTGACCACATTCCAGGCCGACGAACAGGTCATGAGCGCGCTACGCGCCGGCGCGAGCGGATTCCTGGTCAAGGACACCCCACCCGCCGACATCATCAACGCCATACGCCTCGTCGCCTCCGGCGACGCCATCATCTCGCCGTCGGTCACCCGCACGCTGCTCTCGCACTTCGGCGACGGCCCCGCATCCGACCGTCGTCGTGCCGCCGCGCAGCGTCTGGCCACGCTCACCGACCGTGAGCGCGAGGTGGCGGCCGCGGTCGGGGCCGGTGCCTCCAACGCAGAGGTCGCCGCCACCCTGTTCATGAGCGAGGCAACGGTCAAGGCACACGTGTCACGCCTGTTCAGCAAGCTCGACGTCGTCAACCGGGTACAGATCGCCATCGTCGTGCACGACGCCGACCCCTCGTGACCCCCTTGGCCGATCCCCTGTCGTCACTCGCTGGGATCGGACTGACGTTGGTGGCCCACATCGCCGTCCATAGGCTCCGCGGCCACGAGCTGAACGCGCTACCGCCTTCAACGACACGCTCAGGTGAGCGGGGGGTCCCGCCGCTCGCGCGGACCTGACGAACGAACCGCGAGACCACGTCCCCTGGGTTCCACGCCGAGGTTCTTGAGCGTTGACAACCCGATCGCGCCCGGAGGATGGTATGCCCTGCTCCTGCCGATTCCTTCCGCTTGCCCCAGCAGCGAAGTAGGTGCAGATGACCGAGGTCTTCCCCGTGGCGGCCGGACTCGTCGTCGGCGCCCTGCTCGCGCTGATCGCGCCCCGGCTCCGGCTGCGGATCGGGGCACTCGCCACAGTCGTGCTCGGAGTGACGGCCACCGTGATCAGCGGTGAGTACACGGTGGGCTGGGAGTACCTGTTGGTGGACATCCCGCTGGTGGCGATCTCGTCGGTGTTCGCGCTGGTCGCCGTCCGCCGGCTTCGCCGGCCGTCCGCGCCCGGATCCCCATCCGTGTCCGGATCCTCGGGTACGTAGGCCCTGGCGGCGGGGGGGGGCTGGCCTTGGACGACGAGCTGCGAGCCGCGGCCGCCGACTTCCGTGGCGCGCTCGCCCGTCTGGATCACGAGCTGGCCGGTGCCAGCGCCGAGGTCGATGCCGAACGAGCAGCCCGCCCCGCAGCGGCCGCCCGGGTTGACGCCAGCTGCAAGGC
>JBAPWU010000578.1:0-1784 GCA_049283855.1 Kineosporiaceae bacterium | reverse complement strand
GGCCTCGCCCGGGCCGCGGCCGACGCGGCGGCGGGGCGACGGGCCGGCGGGGCCGTCTCGGCCTTCACCGGGGACGTCTACCGAGCCGTCTCCGCGGCCTCGAATTCCAACCTGGTCTGCTCGCCGTATTCGATCGCGGTCGCGCTCGGCATGACCGTGCAGGGCGCCCGCGGGCGAACAGCCCAGGAGATGCTGTCCGTGCTGCACGCGGACGGCGCCGCTGGCGCGGCGGCCACGCTCGCGTCCGGTCTCAACGCCCTCGACCAGGCCCTGGCCGCCCGGGCCGGCACCTTCCGCAGGCCGGACGGCAGCGAGGGCGCGGTCGAACTCGCGTCGGCGAACAGCCTCTGGGGACAGCGGGACCTGCTGTGGGCCAAGGAGTTCCTGGACGTGCTGGCTCGCCAGTTCGGCACCGGCATGCGCCAGGTCGACTACCGCGAGGCACCCGAGCCGGCCCGGACGGCGATCAATGCCTGGGTCGGCGAGCAGACCCACGACCGCATCCCCGAACTGCTCGGGCGGGGCACCATCACCAGGGACACCCGGCTCGCGCTGGTCAACGCGCTGTACCTCAAGGCGCCCTGGCAGACGCCGTTCGAGAAGGAGCTGACCCGGACCGCCCCCTTCACCCGGCTGGACGGCAGCACGGTCGAGGCGAACCTGATGCGCGCCGGGCTCGCCGCGGGCCACGCGCGCGGGCCGGGGTGGTCGGCGGTGGACCTGCCCTTACGCCGACGGCCGGCTGGCGATGGCCGTCGTGGTGCCCGACCGGGGCCGGTTCGCCGAGGTGGAGAAGGCCGCGGACGGCGCCTGGCTGGCGGCGCTGCTCGACGGCCTGACCCCCACTCAGGTGGCGGTCGGGCTGCCGCGCTGGTCGACCCGCAGCCAACTGAGCCTGGCCCGGACCCTGGCCGGGCTGGGCATGCCCACCGCCTTCACCGACCAGGCGGACTTCTCCGGCATGACCACTCAGGAGCGGCTGCTGATCGACGCCGTCGTGCACGAGGGGTTCATCGCGGTCGACGAGGCGGGCACCGAGGCGGCCGCGGCCACCGCCGTGGTGGCGCGCGCGTCCGGCGCCCCGGCCGACCCGGTCTCGGTGATCGCCGACCGGCCGTTCCTGTACGTCATCCACGACAACGCCGACCCGGCCGCGCGGACCCCGCTGTTCATCGGCCGGGTGCTCGACCCCACCGCCTGACAATGTCCGATGCAGGCATTCGGCCGGCGCCGTGCTACTGTCATCGTGGTTGCAGTTGCAGTTCCCGTACATTCCAAATGCCCGCGGAGTTGTTTCCCGCGGGCTTTTGTCGTTGGGGGAGGAAACGTCAACCCGGCGTCGGTCACCGGATCGGCACCGCAAGGATGTGCCTCCACACGGCACAGCAGTTCTCAAGGAGAACAACCAGAATGACTCAGGGCATCGTGAAGTGGTTCAACGGCGAAAAGGGCTTCGGCTTCATCACGCCGGACGGCGGCACCGCCGACGTCTTCGTCCACTTCTCCTCCATCCAGGCCGACGGCTACCGCTCCCTCGAGGAGAACCAGCGCGTCGAGTTCGACGTCACCCCGGGCCAGAAGGGCCCGCAGGCCGCGAACGTCCGCCCCATCTGACCTAACACGTCGCGTCGGCGGGCCGTCCCCACAGGGACGGCCCGCCCCCGCGTTTGCCCCCCACCCGCCGCACCCCATCCCGCTCATGCTCCGCGGCGCCGTCGTCATGTTGGGTGCAGTGTCCGATATGTCGCGGCGCTGCGGAGTATGGCGGGGCTTGACCCTGGGGG
>JBAPWU010000577.1:0-3535 GCA_049283855.1 Kineosporiaceae bacterium | reverse complement strand
ACCGCGGCCTCGTCCACGCGCGCCAGGAGGCTCGGCAGGTCGCCGCGCAGGGCGGCCAACTGACCCGCGGCGGCACCGGACTCGACCGGGACGGCCAGGGCCCCCCAGCTGATGGTCGGCGGGGCGGTGACCGCGCCGTCCAGGTCGCTGGCCCCGGTCAGGGTGAGGGTCTGCGCCGTCCCCCCGGACACGATCGTGATCCCGTTGACGGCGATCGAGACCTGTCCGTCCCGGTCGGGCACCGCGTAGCCGCCGACCAGGTCGGCCAGGGTCCGCACCAGCGTGTCGCGCCGGTCGAGCAGTTCGTTCACCGGGCGGCCGGCGACCACGCCCTCGGCGATCCTGGCGTTCAGGGAGGCCAGGTCGCCGGCGGCCTGGTTGGTCTGGTCCACGACCTGGTCGAGCCGCGCGTAGGTGGTGGACCACTGCGCGGAGATCCCGTTTCCGACCGCATGCAGCTGGTCGGCGACCGCCAGCCCCTTCTGGATCACCACCGACCCGGCGGCGCTGTCACCGGGATTGAGTGACAGCTCGTGCCACGAGGCGTAGAAGCCGTCCAGCCCGGCCTGGAGGCCGTTGCTGCCCGGTTCGGCCAGCAGCAACTGGGCACCGGACAGCGTGCTGTGCTGGGCCTCCAACGCGGCCTGCCGGCTGCCGACGGCGGCGCGGGTGGCCTCGACGAAGGCGTCCCGGATCCGGGAGACGGCGTCGATCTTGACTCCGCCGATCGGCACCGAGCTGCCGGTGTGGAACGTCGCGGTGGCCGGCGCCCCGACCGAGGAGAGCAGCACCCGCTGCCGCGAGTACCCGGGGGTGTTGGCGTTCACCACGTTCTGGCCGGTGGTGTCCATCGCCCGCTGGGCGGCCAGCAGTCCGGAGACCGCCGTGTTGAGGGTGCCGAAGGTGCTCATCGCGCGCTCACAGGCTCCGGTCGACGATCGTCGCTCCGGCGCCGGCGATCGTCTCCCGGCGACCGTGCGCGTCGTAGCCGATCGAGGTGGTGCCCTGGCGCAGGCCGAGCCCGGCCAGAGCCTGTTCGACCGCCTGCAGGCCGGCCGCCATCAGGTGCCGGTTGGTCTCGGCCAGCGTGGTGAGCTCACCGGTCAGGGTGAGCAGGGCGGTGCGGTGGTCGATCAGCACCCCGGTCCACGGCGGCTGGGCGCCGGCGGCCAGCTCCTCCAGGGTCGCGCCGACGGGCAGGCCCTCCTCGCGCGCCACAGCATCGGCCACGGCGGCCCGCTGCAGCTCGATCACGGCCAGCTCGTCGATCAGGGCCTCCACCTCGGAGGTGGCCAGGGGGAGGAAACGGGTCCGTCCCGCCGCGAGCAGCAACTGCTCGCACTCCAACCGGTAGACCAGCTGCTCGAGCAATTCACGTTGCCGCCACAGCACGGCGGCCAGGTCAGGAAGGCTCATCGCGCGGCTCCTCGGCTGCTCCGGGTGGGCGACCGCCCCGAACGGGGTGGTGCGCTCAGAAGGTGTCGGGTGAACTGTCGGCAGCAGCCGGGTAGACCTGAGCCCTTTCGGGTCACCACAACTGCGCCAGCTGAGTGATTCGGCCAGCTCACGGCCCGTCTGGAGGGCTGCGACGCGAAAGCCCGGGGCCACCCCGACCGATGCCTGGTGGGTGCCTGCTCCCCCGGTGGACGTCGACGAGCTCGTGACGACGCATCTCGCTCTCGTCGGCCATCTGGCCCGCGAGGCGGCTGCGCGCCTCCCCCGCCACCTGGATACCGATGACCTGGTCGGCGCCGGAGCCCTGGCGCTGGTCCAGGCCGCGCATGCCTTCGACTCGTCGCTGGGCGTGCCCTTCGCCCGGTTCGCCTCCACCCGGGTGCGCGGGGCGATGATCGACCAGATGCGTCAGCGCGACTGGGCCACCCGTTCGGTGCGGTCGCGGGCCAGAGCCCTGGCCGCAGTGACGGAGGAGCTGACCCGGGCCCTGCAGCGCACCCCGACCGAGTCAGAGCTCGCTGCCGCCAGCGGCATGTCGCAGGTCGAGGTGCGCCAGGTGCTGCACAGCACGGACCGGGCCTCGCTGCTCAGCCTCGACCCGATCGCCTCGGACGACGACGGCCTGGGCGCCTCCCTGGCCGACGGCGCGCCGCAACCGGACGAGGCCCTGCTCGCCGCCGAGCGGATCGGCTACCTGCGCGACGCGCTGGCCGAGCTGCCCGAGCGCACCCGCCGCGTCGTCTCCGGGTACTACCTGGAGAACCGCCAGCTGACCGAGCTCGCCGACGAGCTCGCGGTCACCCAGTCCCGCGCCTCCCAGCTGCGGGCGGAGGGGCTGGAGCTCCTGCACCAGGCCCTGTCCACTCTCTTGACGGACGACTCGCGCGCCCGCGCCGGCGCCACGACGGACACCGACGGGGTGCGGGCCCGGCGGCGCGACGCCTATGTACGGGCGGTCGCCCACCGCTCCTCGGTGCGCGATCGCACCGACGTGCAGGCCTATCTGGACGGCGCCCAGCTGGTGGCCACCCGGTCTGCGGCCACCTCGTCAGCTGCGGTCGACCCGCAGGCTTCCCCGCATACCCTCCGGCGCGCGTCGGGCGCCGGAGTTCACCCACTCGGCGCATGATCGACTGCTCAACACTGGCGGGAGTGCGCCGATAGGAAACACAAGCCGGTCCACGGATGGACCGGTAAGGGGCCCTAACCAAGGAGGACATCATGGGTCTGCGCATCAACAACAATGTCGCAGCGTTCAACGCCTACCGGAACCTGTCGGTCACCGACGGGCAGATGAGCAAGTCGCTGGAGAAGCTGTCCAGCGGCTTCCGCATCAACCGCGCCGCGGACGACGCTGCTGGTCTGGCGATCTCCGAAGGCCTGCGTTCCCAGGTGGGTGGCCTCAAGCAGGCCGTTCGCAACGCCCTGGACGGCGTGAGCGTGGTCCAGACCGCTGAAGGTGCGCTGACCGAGGTGCACAGCATTCTTCAGCGGGTTCGCGACCTGAGCGTTCAGGCCGCGAACGAGGGGGCGAACAGCACCACGTCGAAGGCCGCCATCCAGTCGGAGATCACGGCGCTCGGCTCTGCGCTGAGCGACATCGCCACCCGGACCGACTTCAACGGCACCAAGCTGCTCAACTCGACTGCGACGCTGACCTTCCACGTCGGCGCCAACGCCACGGACACCACCACCGTCAGCCTGACCGACGTCGGGGCCGTCGCGACGGCGGTGAAGGGCATCGACGTGACGGCTGCCGGAGGTGGCGCCGCCGGCATCACCGCGGTGGACGCTCAGATCACCAACGTCTCGACCGCTCGGGCGAAGCTCGGTGCCTCGCAGAACAGCCTCGAGCACACCATCAACAACCTCAACGTCGCGGTCGAGAACCTGTCCGCGTCGGAGAGCCGGATCCGGGACACGGATATGGCTCAGGAGATGGTGAGCTTCACCCGCTCGCAGATCCTCTCGCAGGCGGGCACCGCCATGCTGGCCCAGGCCAACCAGGCCCCCCAGTCGGTGCTGAAGCTGCTGTCGTAACGCACCTGGGGCGGCGGTCCCGATAGGGACCGCCGCCCCA
>JBAPWU010000576.1:0-10699 GCA_049283855.1 Kineosporiaceae bacterium | reverse complement strand
GCGCGACTCCCCCCGGCTGCCCCGGCGCCGCGACCGGGACGGTCTGCTCGGCCGGGCCCCCGAGCGGCCCGGTCGGGGCGAGCGTCGTGTGCGGCGTCCACGCGTGACCGTCCCAGTACCGTAGCTGTCCGTACCCGCCCTGCGGATCGGGGTACCACCCCGGGATCGCACTCACCGCGACAGTCTACGAACCGCGGTGGAGCATAGGTATCAACCGGCGCGAACGCCGCTCTGCACAGGTACACACGGTCACCCACCCGGGGCGACCACCGACCGGATTGGGGTGCGAGCCGATGAGCCCGACGACTGGAGGGGAACCTGGCGCCCAGGCGGACTTCTTCGCCCGCGCCATGTACAAGGTCGACGTGCAGGGCTGGCCCGATCACCTGATCCACCCGCCGACGCCGTTCGAGGAGCCGTCCATGGCTCCTGCGGGCGCCCGGCTCACCGTGGGACCGATCGACCCGGCCGGCGCCGTGCCGCTACCGGCGCCGGCCGAGGTGGTCCTGCAGACCTCGGACTTCAGCCTGCGCAACAGCGGCAACCGCACCCTGTCGGCCCCCAAGCGGTCCTGGAAGGCCGAGCTCGACCAGGGGCCCGGGCCGGACGGTGAGATCGCCGGGATGACCTGCCTGAACCTGAAGTCGATGTACAACGACCCATCCCAGATGCGGGAGTCCCTGGCCTGGAAGCTGTTCGCCGCCGCGCAGGTGCCTGCGTCCCGGCACACCTACGCCCGACTCGGCATCAACGGCCGCTACCTGGGCCTCTTCGCGGTGATCGAGCAGGTCGACAAGCCCTTCCTCGCCCAGCGCTTCCCGGGCAGGCCGCGGGGCAACCTCTACAAGGTCAGCTGCGGCCGGATCGGCTGCGGCACGCTGGAGTACCGCGTCGGTCCGGACGGCGACGACAGCGGCCGCCAGTACATGAACCCTCCCGGCCCCGACGGCGGTGCCGGGTCGAGCCTGGAGTCGGACGCCACGTACCGTTTGCGCTCCTTCTCCAAGGCCGACGACGCCGAGAGCTTCGACGACCTCGCCGCCCTGGTCCGGGTGATCAACGGGATCGGACTGCCCGGCGGGGAGGAGCGCTTCGGCACCGATCGGTTCGCGGACGGCGTGCGCGGGATCCTCGACGCCGAGGCATTCCTGCGCTGGGCCGCCGTCAACGTGCTGGTCAGTGGGTGGGACAACTACTTCGCCACCCCGGCCAACTACTACCTGTACAACGCCACCCGCACCCCCGGCTCGGGGGACGTGATCGGCGAGCCGTTCTTCTCCTTCGTCCCCTGGGACTACGACAACTCCTTCGGCATGGACTACTTCGGGGCACGCTGGCAGGACACCGACCTGCTCGACTGGCCGGCCAACACCGAGGCCTACTGGCGGTCGAACTCTGGCCGGTCCAAGCGGTCACGGCTCCCCCTGCTGCAGAACCTGTTGCGGAATAACGACTTCCGCAGCTACTACCTCGACCAGGTCACCCGGTTGCTGGACACGGCGTTCAATCCGGTGGCGATCGACGCCGACCTCGCACGGCTCTGGCCGCGGATCTCGACGTCGGCGTACCTGGAGTCCGACACCCCCGACGGCGGCCCCTTCACCGGCCGGCAGTACACCAACGACGAGGTGTACCGGAACGCGTTCCTGCAGTGGGAGATCCGCCGCGGCCAGACGTTCGCCCACGGCATCCGGCACTACGTCCTGATGCGCTACGACCGGGCCCGAACGCAACTGAAGGATCTGTAGTCCGATGACGCGACGACGAACGGCGGTGGCTGCGACGTCGCAGACCGGGTCCGGGGACGAGCTGATCCCGCTGCGCGAGGCCAAGCTGGTCGACGTGCTGGGGCCCGAGCTGATCGCGCGGCTCGGCACCCGGCGCCTGGAGGCCAGCGGGGTGCTGGCCTGCGCGCAGGGGCTGTGGGTGGTGTTCGACAACATGCCCCACCTGGTGCGGGTCGACGCCGGCCTGCCCACCCCCGACCCGGACGCCGTGCTGGTGCGTCACCCGGCCGAGCACGCCGGGTTCGAGGACCTGGCACACGACCCCGTGACCGGACGGTTCTACGCCGTGATCGAGGCGGAGCGGCGGGCCGGTGACGCCTGGATGGCCCGGGTCTGGGAGTTCGACGCCCAGTTGCATCCGCTGCGCAGCCGCTGGCTGGACCGGCCGCTGCCCACCGAGAACAAGGGGATCGAGGGACTGAGCCATGTCCGTCGGGACGGCGTGGAGTACCTGCTGGCCCTGTCCGAGGGGAACCACTCCGCCTCCGGCCGGATCGGCCGCGAGGGCGGCGGTGGCCGGGTGCACGTCTTCGCCGTGCGGGACGACACGAACTGGCAGCAGATCGACACGGTGCGGCTGCCGGCGTCCCTGGACGCGGCGGACTACAGCGGGCTCAGCGTCCACGACGACCGGGTCGCGGTGCTGTCGCAGACGTCGAGCCTGCTCTGGACGGGGTACCTCAACCCTCGGAGCTGGGACATCATGGACGACGGCAGCGTCTATCGGCTGCCCCGGGACCGCCGGGGCCGCCCCGTCTACGGCACTGCCGAAGGGGTGTCGTGGCTGACGACAGACACGGTGGCGATCGTGTCCGACCGGGCGCGGCGCAACCAGCCGGCTCGGTTCCGGGCGAAGGACCAGTCGATCCACGTGTTCCGGCTTCCCTAGCACCCCTGCACGCCCTCTTCGGCAAGCGGGTGGCCGGTGACGACGCACTGCTGGAGCTGTGCCGGCTGCGCTTCGCCCAGAGCGGGCTGGCCGCCGAGATCTATGCGGGCTCGCCGGCCGAGCTCGAGCACGTGCTGCGCTTCGCCCCGCGCCGCGAGGCGCTTCCGATGGTGCACCTGTCGCGGGCCATCGACCTGCTCGAACCGGGCGGTCAGCGCGCCGTGCGCCAGGTGGTGCGGGCTGCCGGTGACCGGGTCCGCGGCTTCGTGGTGCACGACCGCCGGCACATGCCGGAGCGGATGGACGACCTGGCCCGGGTGGCCGAGGAGCTGTCCGGCGAGCTGACCCGGGCCGGCGAGGCGCGGCTGTTCGTCGAGTACGCGGCGGGCAACCGGATCGAGGACTTCGTCGCCATCGGACGGCGTCTGGCCGGTGGCGGGCGGGTCGGTCTGTGCATCGACACCGGGCACGTCGGCGTGCGCGCCGCGCGCTGGGCGTTCGCCGCGCGTCGTCCGGACCTCGACCTGGACCTGATCGCCCTGACCGCGGCCGACCCTCGGCTTCCCGCCCTGGTGGAGGACGTCCGTGCGGCGGTGGCCGAGGCCGCACCGGCCGTCATCGGGCTGATCCGGGACGTGGCCGCCCAGGGCGCGCCCGTGCACTTCCACCTGCATGACGGGCATCCCCTGGTCGACGGGCTGGCCGACCACTTCGGCTTCCTCGGCCGGCAGCCGGTGCCGTTCGACGTCGACGGGCGCCGGTCGCTGCCGAACCTGTACGGACCGGGCGGGCTGCGGGCGATCCTGCAGGAGGTGGCCGACACGCTCGGTGAGCGGGCCTCGATCACCTTCGAGATCCATCAGGGGTTCGGGCGGCTCGGCCTCGACGCCGAGGCCGAGGCGCTGTTCGGGCACTGGCGCGACCTGACCACGGCGGAGCAGACCAATGCCCACCTGGCCCTGCTCGCCGAGAACGCCGACCTGGCCCGATCGATGCCGGCGCTCGACGGGCGCGCTACCGTCGCTCGGGCACGGTGAGCCGGGGCAGCAGCGGGTGCACCAGCGGGCCGATGCCCAGGGCGTACAGGATCGTGCCGGGCCCGAAGTTGCCGCCGAGCAGCCAGCCGAGGGCGACCACGGTGACCTCGATCGCGGTCCGCACCCAGCGGGTCGGCCAGTGGGTGCGGGCACAGATGCCGGTCATCAGCCCGTCACGCGGGCCCGGGCCCAGCCGGGCGCCGATGTAGGCGCCCGAGGCGAGGGCGTTCAGGCCCAGCGCGAAGACCACGTAGCCGACCCGGACGGCGAATGCGTCGGGACGGGGCAGCAGCGGCAGCGCGGCGTCCACCACCAGGCCGATCACGATCGCGTTGCTGATCGTGCCGATGCCCGGCAGCTGGCGCAACGGGATCCAGGCCAGCAGGACCGCGATCCCGACCCCGATCGTGACCTGGCCGATCGTGGTGGTGACGCCCGCCCGGGCCAGGATGCGCACGATGCCCTGGTGCAGCACGTCCCACGGCATCACCCCGAGCCGGGCCTGCACGAAGAAGGCCATCGAGACCCCGAACAGCACCAGCCCGGCATAGAGCTGGAGCAGGCGTCGCACCGGCCGATCGGGGCGGGGCAGACTCCGGCGGGCGGTCACCGCGCCATCCTGCCCGCTCGATCGGGCTGAGGGTTCGCCCCGGAATCGTCACAACCCCGCCTCACCCGCCGGTTTCGCGGTGAACCCGGGGGTTGTGACGATGTCGGGGCGACAACGGGCGGGTTTGGCGGGTCCGGAGACAATGGGCACAGCACGCCGCACTCGCCGGCGCAGTGGAAGGTAGGAGCACATGTTGGGATTCGGCCGCAGGACCACCATGGTCGGCCAGGACGCATCACTGCCCGGCCGGGACCACCGGCTGTTCACCGTGCCCCGGCTGCACGCGGTCCTCGGCACCCCGCTGGAGGGCCCCTGGCCGGAGGGGACGCAGGTGATGTACCTCGGTCTGGGCTGCTTCTGGGGTGCGGAGAAGGAGTACTGGCAGATCCCGGGGGTGGTGACCACCGCGGCCGGTTACATGGGCGGGTTCACCCCGCACCCGACGTACGAGGAGACCTGCACCGGGCGCACCGGTCACACCGAGACGGTCCTGGTGGCCCACGACCCCGAGCGGGTGACCACCCGCGCCCTGCTCCAGGTGTTCTGGGAGTCGCACGACCCGACCCAGCGCAACCGGCAGGGCAACGACATCGGCACCCAGTACCGCTCGGCGTTCTACTGGACGACGCAGGACCAGGCCGCGGCCTACGCCGCCACCCGGGCCGCGTTCGCGGCCACCCTGGGCCAGGCCGGGTACGGCGAGATCACCACCGATGCCCGCTCCTCGGCCGAGGCGGGCCCGTTCTACTACGCCGAGGAATACCACCAGCAGTACCTGCACAAGAACCCGGGCGGGTACTGCCCGATCCACTCCACCGGCCTGTCCTGCGGCTGAACCCGGAACCTCACCCACACCTCACGGAACTGCGCCGCGCGTCCCCCCACCGGTGTGCACCTCCTGGCGGAACAACCCCGGGAATCCACACGGAACTGCACACCGGTGGGCCCAGCAGGTCGCCAGGAGCCCGGCGGCATCCCCGCACCCGGCGGGGGCGTTGCCGCTCAGGACGTGAACAGGCCCCCGGGCTCGACCACGAGCCAGCCGTGGGCGGCAACGGTGTGGTCGCCGACCGGCACGGCGTCATCGGAGATGTTGAGCGCCAGAACGATGCTCTCACCGTCCCCGCTCAGGTCGATCACGATCACCCGGCTCCTCACCTCACGCACGGCGAGATCGGCGTCGGTCAGCCACGGGTGCCGCCGGCGAACGGCGATCAGCCGCTGGTAGAGCTCGAACGTCGCGGCGCCGTAGGGCAACAGCTGCTCGGGCTTCGCCGGGAACGGGGGGCGGACGGCGAAGTCCCCACCCTCCTGCTGCAGCTTCTCGGCCGTGAAGGCCTGCTCGTCCCCCGCGTAGATCGACGGGATGCCGGGCAGCAGCATCAGCAGCGCGATGGCCAGCCCGAGGTGGCGGGGATCGTCGAGCTGGGAGGCGACGCGGGTGACGTCATGGTTGCCGATGAAGGTCTGCGGGCGGTAGGCCGCGCAGAACGTGCGATGCCGGCCCAGGGTCCAGTCCAGCTCGTGGAAGTTGGCGGTGTTCAGCGAGCTCCACACGGCGTGCCACAGCTCGTACTGGGTCAGCGAGTCGACCCCCGACTCCGCCACGAACGCCGGGTAGTCGCTGTGGATCACCTCCCCCAGGATCCAGCACTGCGGGTAGGCGGCCTTCACCCGCTCGACGATCGGGCGCCAGGCGGCGGCCCCCGGCGAGTACGCGGCGTCCAGCCGCCAGCCGTCGATCCCGCGGGCCAGCCAGTGGGTCATCACCTCGACCACGTAGTCGGCGACCGGCGGGTGGGTGAGGTCCAGCTCGACCAGGTCGAAGTTGCCCTCGAACACCCGCGGGTGCCCGCCCTCCCAGCGCAGCCAGCGGCCGTCGTCCGTGGTCGGCCCCGCGGCGACGGCGCGGCGCACGATGGCGTGATCGGCGCTGAGGTGGTTGAACACCCCGTCGAACAGCACCCGGATGCCGCGCTGCCCGGCCGCAGCGATCACCGCATCGATGTCCGCGTCGTCGCCGAGCCGGGAATCGATCGCGAAGTGGTCGAGCGTGTCGTACCCGTGCGAGGCCGAGGAGAAGAGCGGAGCCAGCAGCAACCCGTTGCAGCCCAAGGTGATCAGGTAGTCGAACCAGTCGATCAGCCGGCCCAGCCGATGGTGCTTCGCGGCGACGGCGAAGTCCTCGGCGCCGACGAAGCGCAGCGGGTAGCAGTGCCACCAGATCACGGTTCCCGGCCAGTCCATGCCCTCGAGGCTACCGAGCGGGGCGGGCCGGCACTGCCCAGACCCGGGACGGCGGGCTACGGTGAGGCCATGAGACCCACCCCGCCGAGACCGGACCAGGCCGTCCGCACGGTCCGGTCGGCATGAGCGGGAGCCAGGACGCCGCCGCCGATCTCGAGGACGACCGCGCCGCCCTGGCCGCCATGCGTCTGCTGCTCGACCCGCTGACCGCGCCCGACACGGCCCTCGCCCTCCTGCGGCGCGGCGATCCACTCGGGGTCATGCTCGTGCTCGCCGGGCTGGAGAACGCCGGGGCCAGGGCCCGTGAGTCGATCGAGACGGGGGTGCTCGAACACGTCGCGGACCCCGATCACCGGCAGGCCCTCGCGCATCATCTACGGATGGCGCAACTCGCCTCCGACCCGCGGACGGCGCTCGTCGCCGGCCGCCTCCTCGCCGAGATCACCCCGCCCGCGGACGAGGTTCCCTGAGCCGCTCGCACCGTCGATCGCCTCTGTGGTCACCTACGGTGGGCCAGTGACCGTGACGATCGACGAGGGTGCCCGCGCCGCCCTGCGCGCCCTGGTCGGCGACCCGGCCGGCGTGGTCGACTTCCGCGACGGACAGTTGGACGCGATCACCGCGCTGGTCCAGCGACGGCAGCGGGTGCTGGTGGTGCAGCGCACCGGCTGGGGCAAGTCCGCGGTCTACTTCGTGGCCACCAGGCTGCTGCGTGACGCGGGGGCCGGCCCGACGCTGATCGTGTCTCCGCTGCTGGCGCTGATGCGCGACCAGGTCGCCGCCGCCGAGCGCGCCGGGATCCGGGCCGAGGCGATCAACTCGGCCAACGCCGACGAGTGGGGCCGGGTACGGGCGGCCCTGGACGCGGACGAGGTCGACGTCCTGCTGGTCAGCCCGGAACGGCTCAACAACCCCCGCTTCCGCGACGAGCAGCTGCCGGACCTGGCCCGGCGGTGCGGCCTGCTGGTGGTGGACGAGGCGCACTGCATCAGCGACTGGGGCCACGACTTCCGGCCCGACTACCGCCGGATCCGGGACCTGCTGGTCACCCTCCCCGATGCGACCCCGGTCCTGGCCACCACCGCGACGGCGAACGCACGCGTGGTGGCCGACGTCGTGGATCAGCTCGGTGCCGGCGGCCACGCCGTGAGCACCCTGCGCGGTGGGCTGGCCCGCGACTCCCTGCGCCTGGGCGTGCTGCCGATCGCCACCCCCGAGCAGCGCCTGGCCTGGCTGCTGGCCCACCTCGGCGAGCTGAGCGGCAGCGGCATCATCTACACCCTCACCGTCGCCGGCGCCGAGGACACCGCCGCCGCGCTGCGCGCGGCAGGGCACGACGTGCGCGCCTACACCGGCCGCACCGACCCGCAGCAGCGCGAGCAGCTCGAACAGTCACTGCTGCGCAACGAGGTCAAGGCCCTGGTGGCGACCAGTGCCCTCGGCATGGGCTTCGACAAGCCCGATCTCGGTTTCGTGCTGCACCTGGGCGCGCCCTCCTCCCCCGTGGCCTACTACCAGCAGGTGGGCCGGGCCGGGCGGGCCACCGAACGGGCCGACGTGCTGCTGCTGCCCGGCAGCGAGGACCGCGACATCTGGTCCTACTTCGCCTCCTCGTCGATGCCCCGCCGACACCAGGCCGACGCCGTGATCGACGCGCTCGGGCGCAGTGACAAGGCCCTGTCGACGGCGGCGCTGGAGTCGATCGTCGACATCCGGCGCACCCGGCTCGAACTGCTGCTCAAGGTGCTCGACGTGGACGGCGCGGTGCGGCGGGTCTCCGGGGGCTGGGCCGCCACCGGCGAGGCCTGGACCTACGACGAGGAGCGCTACGCCCGGGTCGCCCAGGCCCGCGAGCGCGAGCAGGGGCTGATGCTCGACTACGAGACCACCACCGGGTGCCGGATGCGCTTCCTGCAGCAGGCGCTGGACGAAGACACCGCCACCGACTGCGGGCGGTGCGATAGTTGCGCCGGAGCCTGGTTCGATGCCGCTATCCCCACTCCCGCACTGGATATCGCGCGGGAGCGACTGGCTCAGGTCGGGGTGGAGCTGGAGCCACGCAGCCTGTGGCCGAGCGGCATGGACCGGCTCGGCGTCCCGGTCAGGGGCAGGATCCCCCCGGACACCGCGATGCAGCCGGGGCGGGCGGTGGCCCGGCTGACCGACCTCGGGTGGGGCCAGCGGCTGCGAGCGGTGCTCGACGGGCCGGACGACGCGGCCCCGCAGTGGTTGGCCCGCGCCACGGTCGAGGTGCTGCGCGGCTGGTCGTGGGAGCGCCGTCCGGTTGCCGTGGTGTCGGTGCCGTCCCGGCGTCACCCGCACCTGGTCGGCTCGGTCGCGCGGGGGCTGGCCTCCGTGGGGCGCCTGCCCTACGTGGGCACCCTGAGCCTGGCCGGTTCGGGGCCGGCCGGGGATCCCGGAGGGAACAGTGCCTTCCGGCTCGCCGGGGTGTGGGGGCGTCTGGCCGTCGGCTCCGAGCTGGCCGACGCCGTCCGCGACCTCGACGGCCCGGTCCTGCTCGTGGACGACCTGGCCTCCTCCCGGTGGACTCTGACCGTGGCGGCGGCGGCCCTGCGCCAGGCCGGGGCCGACGACGTCCTGCCGTTCGTGCTCGCCCTGGACGGCTGAGCCGGGGTCTGCCCGGCCCGGGGTCGCCGGGGCGGCGCACACGACGTACGGTCGTTCGGTGAGAGCGAATCCCCCGCGCGACCTGCCCGCGACCCTCGGCGCACTGCGCGCCAGCGGTCACACCCGGCGCACCGTCAAGGCCGAGATCCGCGAGAACCTGCTGACCCAGATGCGCGAGGGCGGTCCGCGCTTCGCGGGCGTGGTGGGCTTCGACGAGACCGTGCTGCCCGATCTGGAGCGGGCCCTGCTGGCCGGGCACGACGTCGTGCTGCTCGGCGAGCGCGGCCAGGGCAAGACCCGCCTGATCCGCAGCCTGGTCGGCCTGCTCGACGAGTGGACCCCGGTGATCGCCGGCGCCGAGCTGCACGAGCACCCCTACGATCCGATCACGCCGGCCTCGCGCACCCGGGCGGCCGAGCTGGGCGACGACCTGCCGGTCGCCTGGGTGCACCGCGAGGACCGCTACGCCGAGAAGCTCGCCACCCCCGACACCAGCGTCGGGGACCTGATCGGCGACGTCGACCCGATCAAGGTCGCCCAGGGGCGCACCCTCGGCGACCCGGAGACGATCCACTTCGGCCTCGTGCCGCGGATGCACCGCGGCATCTTCGCGGTCAACGAGCTGCCCGACCTGGCCGAGCGGATCCAGGTCAGCCTGCTGAACGTGCTCGAGGAGCGCGACGTGCAGGTGCGCGGCTACGTGCTGCGGCTCCCGCTGGACCTGCTGCTGGTGGCCAGCGCCAACCCCGAGGACTACACCAACCGAGGGCGGATCATCACCCCGCTCAAGGACCGGTTCGGCGCCGAGATCCGCACCCACTACCCCCTCGACGTCGAGCTGGAGGTCGAGCTGGTCCGCCAGGAGGCGGCGCTGGTGGCCGACCTGCCCGAGCACCTGCTCGAGCTGCTGGCCCGGTTCACCCAGGCGGTGCGCGAGTCCCCCTCGGTGGATGCCCGGTCGGGGGTCTCGGCCCGGTTCGCCATCGCCGGCGCCGAGACCGTCGCCGCCGCCGCGCTGCGCCGCACGGCCCTGCTCGGTGAGCACGACGCGGTGGCCCGGGTGGGCGACACCGAGACGATCACCGCGACCCTGCGCGGCAAGGTCGAGTTCGAGGCGGACGGCGAGGGCCGGGAGATCGAGATCCTCGACCACCTGCTGCGCCGGGCCACCGCCGAGACCTGGCGCCGCCGGCTGGGCGGGCTCGACCTGTCCGAGATGGTCGCCGTGGCCGTCGCCGACAGCGGGGTGATCGCCGGCGACGGCGTGGCGTCGTCGCAGTTGCTGGGCCAGTTCGAGCGGGTTCCCGGGCTGAGCGCGATCCTGGCCCGGCTCGGCCTGCCCGACGTGCCGACCCCCGCGCAGGCGGCCAGCGCGATCGAGTTCGCGCTGGAGGGGCTGCACCTGACCCGCCGGCTGGCCAAGGACGTGCTGGACGACGGCCGCGTCGTCTACGGCGGGGCCGAGGAGGGCTGAGCCGTGCCGCCGACCGGACCGCACCGG
>JBAPWU010000575.1:0-10716 GCA_049283855.1 Kineosporiaceae bacterium | reverse complement strand
TCCTCGGTCACCCCGAGGAAGCGCGACCCGGCGCCGAGCAGGCCGGCGGCGAGCGCTCCCTGGACCGACTCCGGTGCGCCGGTGAGGGTGAGCCGGGCGGAGATGGCCGACGGGGTGAGGCCGTGGTCGGCCAGGGCGACCAGTACCGCCTCGAACACCCGCGCCTCGCCGGTGGTGGGGCGGCGCATCGCGACCAGCCAGAACGCGAGCTCGGCGAAGCCGACCTGCCCGAGCAGGTCCTGGGCCAGGTCGTGTCCCAGCAGCCGGATGGTGTCCTCGTCGCTGGCGCCGATCGACGTCGGGTAGGACGTGGGGTGGTCGGTCATGGGTCGGTCCTCGGTCATGGTCGGTCCTCGCTCATCGTCGGTCCTCGCTCCGCGGGGGCCCGGCGCTGGGCTGGGCGTCGTACTCCTCGGGCGGGTGGCCGGTCGGGAGCCGGTGCTTGGCCACGCGGGCGGTCGCCGTCCGAGGGAGGGCGTCGACAGCCTGCCAGAACCGCGGCACCTTGAACGCCGAGAGCCGGCCCTCGGTCCACGCGCGCAGGGCGTCGAAGTCCAGGTCGTGGCCGGGCCGCGCCACGACGAAGGCCTTCACCTCGTCCTCGGTCAGCTCGGAGGCGACGGCGATCACCGCGACCTCCAGCACGTCAGGGTGTGTGGCAATGGCGTCCTCGACCTCGGCGGGGGAGAGGTTCTGCCCGCGCCGGCGCAGCACCTCCTTCCGGCGGGAGACGAAGGTATAGGTGTCGTCCGGGTTGACGGTGACCAGGTCCCCGGTGCGCAGCCAGCCGTCGTCGAGGATGGCGGCGGTCTCTGCCGGCATGTGCCAGTAGCCCGGGGTGATGGTCGGGTTGCGCAGCTGCAGTTCGCCGGTCTGCCCCACGGCGACGGCGCCGCCGGTGTCGTCAACCACCCGCGCGGTGTTGACGGTCCCGAGCCGGGGGTGCTGGCGGGGTGAGCCGAGCGTGCCGAAGGGGCGGGTGCCGTGCCGCCAGATCAGGCCGTACGGCGATTCCGACAGGGCGTACCCGCAGACGACCCGCAGCCCGAACCGCCGCTCGAACGCCTCCTGCCACTGCCGTGCCGGCGATGGGCCGGTGTAGCACAGGCGCAGGTCGGTGTCGGCGTCGTCGGCGCGCGGCGGCTGGCGCATGAGCATCTCCAGCATGGCCCCGATCGCGTTGAACTCCGTTGCGCCGTGACGTCGTGCCGCGTCGAGGAAACCGCTGGCCGAGAAGCGGGGCAGCAGCACCAGCCCGGCGCCGCAGGCCAGCGAGCCCAGCACCGAGTAGGCGGGTGCGTTGATGTGGAACAGCGGGAGCGAGGTCATCAGCCGGTCGGTGGCGGTCAGCTCCATCCAGTACGGGAAGCCCTCGCCCGCCATCGCGTAGGCACGATGGGTCTGCATGACCAGCTTGGACCGTCCGGTCGTGCCGGAGGTCGGGATGAGCACGGCGAGGTCGTCCGGGCCGGCCTCCGTCGGCAGGTGCCATCCGCCGCCGGCCTCCGTTGTCTGCCAGTCACCGGCCAGCTCCTCGACGTCGAGGAGCCCCGGCGCGGGCCTGTCCGCGGGTGGCGCTGGGTGCAGGCCTTGGAGCAGGGCTGGGTGCAGGGCTGGGTGCAGGGCTGGGTTCAGGGCTTGGTGCAGCCGGGGCCGCAGGGCCGGGTCGGTGATCACCAATCGCGGCTCGACCTGGTGCAGCAACCCGGTCAGCTCGTCCACCGTCGAGGAGGGGTCGGTGGGTACCGTGATGGCGCCGAGGGCGGCCAGGGCCAGCCAGCACAGCAGGTGCGGCGGCGTCGTCCGCGCGGTGATGACCACCAGGTCACCCCGGCGGACGCCGGCCGTGCGCAGCCGCTCGGCCACCCGGCCGACCTGGCCGGCTGCGCCGGCGAAGGACAGGAGCCCGTCGTCGGTCCGCAGCCAGATCCCGCCGGGGTCACGATCTGCCGCCGCGGACAGCAGTCCCGGAATCGTGTCTGGCACGGGTTCCCCTCGTCTCAGGTGGGCAGGTGCTCGAGCGCCCGGACGGCGCCTGATCCGGGTGCATCATCGGTCATGTTCCGTCGTCCCGTCAGGTTCGTGGCGCCGGGTCAGCGCCGGGTCGTGGCCGAGGGAGCGTCCGAACCCGTCAGGTTCGGCGAGTTCTGTTCGAGTCGGGGAGCGGCCGTCCGAGGGCGACGGCAAGTATCCAGCGTCCGTGGGCGAGGGCCAGCGGAGTGGACAGGGCACCGCGGCCGCGCGGCACAATGGGGACCGAACCAGGGAGGGCTGACCGAGAGGCCTATGGTGGCGGTCTTGAAAACCGTTAGCGCGTAACCAATCGTGCTCGGGGGTTCGAATCCCTCGCCCTCCGCTGACCTGCGGTTTCGTCGCGAAACCGCAGGTCAGGCCCGGTGTATGACTGGTGCAGACCGCTGGTGCCTGGGGCTGCCGATGTGCAGCCGTCACCGGCCGTGGCCAGTGTTCTGTGGCTGTCCGCGGGGAATACGCGGGGAAAGACCCGCTGCCGCAGAGAGCCTTTGGAGATCATCAGGCCGGTGGACAGACGGTGTCTTGTGTCGCCGGCGATTCTGTCCGACACTAGATGTGCAGCCGCTCTTGCAAGAGCTAGCTGCATCGCCTTAGGCCCCGCCTCGTGCGGGGCCTTTGTGCGTCCGGGTTCAGGGCTGGGTGGTGAACTCGTGGCGGATGCAGGGGCGTAGGTGGGACCAGACCCGTTCAATCGCCCGTTGCGCCCGCGGGTTGGACTCGGTGACCGTGAGGCGGCGACGGTGCATGAAGGTCACCAGATCGGCGGCTTGGATGAGCCGCGAGTGGTGCGAGGGGACGAAGTGAATTGTGTCGAGGATCTGGGTGAGCTGGGTGCTGCGGTAGCCGGGCGTGCCGGTCATCCGGAACTCCTGCAGCCGCGCCCGGTGTCGGTTTGGGTCGCTGATGTCGTCGGCGATCACCAACACCATCTCGTCGCGGGCACGGGCGAGGTCGTCGATCCTCTCGAGGGTGTGCTGAAGAACTACCTCGTGTTCGGGCCACGGGTCGACGTAGCGGGCACGGTGCCGACGGCAGTCCAGTCCCCGGAGGATGATCTCCGGTTGCGCCGCAGCGATCGCGGCCATGGCCTTGTCGTACACGCCGATCAGGGCGCGCATCTGCTCCTTGAGGGGAGCCCAATCACCTGCGCCATGGAACAACGGGTGGCCGTGTAGTTCCGGCGGCCTGCTCATCTGGGGCAGGTACGCCTGTTGTGCTTCGAGCGCGACCCGATCCAGCCCCTGCTGGAGTGCCACGGCGCTGTTCTGGTCGACGATCACGGCGCCCATGAAGTAGTAGTCCTGCGTGTAGGACTCATCGACGTAGGCCAGGAGCACCCCATAGTCATACCGCGCCAGCCCGACATTCCGGGGCATCACCCCCGCCACGTGGTCTCCCCTCACCCAGGGGTCACCGGGCCAAGATCACCTCAGTCCAGGTGTCCTCCCACCGGACGCACCATTGCCAGGTAGCCTCAGGCAGATGACAGCGGGTGACCGGTTGCATGCGGAGCAGCGTGCCCGGGTGCTGATCGACGCGCAGCTGGCGGCAGCGGGCTGGGTCGTCCAGGACGTCAAGGACATCAGCCTGTGGGCTGGGCAGGGGATTGCCGTCCGTGAGTCGATCATGGCCGCTGGTCATGGCCGTGTGGACTACCTGCTCTACGTCGACAAGAAGGCCGTCGGGGTCATCGAGGCGAAACCGGAGGGGACGCCGCTGAGCGGTGTCGAGTGGCAGTCCACGAAGTACGCAGAGGGCTTGCCGGAACCGCAGCGCAAGCGCGCCGTGCTGGTCGCCGGGCGGCTGCCGTTCGTGTTCGAGGCATCGGGTTCGGAGACCCACTTCACCAACGGCTACGACCCCGAGCCACGGGCCCGCGCGATCTTCGCCTTCCCGCGTCCGGAGACGATCGCCCGCATGATCCGTGACGCCGAGAACGATCCCGGCCAGCCGACCTGGCGGGCCAGGGTGCGTCACCTGCCTGAGTTGGACGTCGCCCCGTTGCGTCCGGCGCAGATCGAGGCGATCACTGGCCTGGAACGGTCTCTGGCCGAGCAACGCTTCTCTCGCTCCCTGATCCAGATGGCCACCGGCGCCGGAAAGACCTACACCGCGGTGACGGCCTCCTACCGGTTGCTGCGCTGGGGCGGGTTCAGCCGCGTCCTGTTCCTCGTCGACCGCAACAACCTGGCCGATCAGACCAAGGGTGAGTTCGGCAACTTCCGCACTCCGGACGATCAGCGCCGCTTCACCGAGCTGTACCCCGTCGACAAGCTCACAACCGCTGGTCTGGCAGCTAGCTCGTCAGTGGTGATCTCGACTATTCAGCGGGTGCATCGGGCGCTGACTCGCGGTGAGGCGCCCGAGTACGACGACCCGGCTTTGGATGGGTGGGTTCCCGAGACGCCGGTGACGGTGAACTACTCGGCGGCGCTGCCTCCGGAGTCGTTCGACCTGGTCATCGTCGACGAGGCGCACCGGTCCATCTACGGGGTCTGGCGTGCGGTGCTGGAGTACTTCGACGCCCACATCGTGGGCCTGACCGCTACCCCGGGTAAGCAGACGTTTGCGTTCTTCCAGCAGAACCTGGTCTCGGAGTACACCTATCCGCAGTCGGTGGCCGACCGGGTAAACGTCGACTTCGACATCTACCGGATCCGCACCGAGAAGACCGAACAGGGCGGCCACATCGACGCTGGCACGTTGGTGCCGACCATCGACAAGCGCACCCGCATGGAGCGGCTGGAGATCCTGGACGACGACGTCGACTACACCCCATCCCAGCTCGACCGGGCGGTCACCGCACGTCAGCAGATCCGGCTGGTGCTTGAGACCTACCGGGACCGGTTGTTCACCGAGATCTTCCCGGGCCGATCGACAGTGCCGAAGACGCTGATCTTCTGCAAAGACGACGCCCACGCCGAGGAGACCGTCACTCTGGCGCGGGAGGTGTTCGGCAAGGGCAACGACTTCGCCGCGAAGATCACCTATGCCGCGACGGATCCCAAAGGGCACCTTCAGAAGTTCCGCAACTCAGCTGAGCTGCGGATCGCGGTGACCGTCGACATGATTGCCACTGGCACGGACGTCAAGCCACTCGAGGTCGTGATGTTCCTGCGGGACGTCCGCTCGGCGCAGTACTTCGAGCAGATGAAGGGACGTGGTGCCCGGACGATCGCGCCGGCCGACTACCAGATGGTTACCCCGGATGCCACCGCCAAGACTCGGTTCGTCATCGTGGACGCCGTCGGGGTCACCGAGCACTCCTTCGTTGAACCGCCCCTCAACCGGGACAAGTCCGCCTCGCTGAAGCAGCTGTTGGCCAAGGCCGGGCAACTCACCATCACCGAGAACGAGACCGCAACACTCGCCTCGCGCCTAGCCGCCCTCGAGCTGCAGCTGACCCCCCAGGAACGAGCCGAGCTGGACGCTGTGGCCGGCGTGCCGTTGGTCGGAGTCGTTCGTGGCCTGGTCGATGCGGTGGACGCCGACCGCCAGGCCGCGGCGATCGCGAACGCACCCGGGAGGCCGTCCGAGCAGGTGATAGAAGACCTGATCGAGGCCGCTATCGAACCGCTTGCCTCCAATCCCGAACTGCGGGCACGGATCCTGGAACTGCGTCAACAGCACGACCGGATCGTCGACGAGTCGGCCGACGTGCTCCTCGACGCACACGGCGTCATCGACCCCGCACGGGCAAGGTCCATCGTGGAGTCATGGACGGCCTACCTCGCCGAGCATCGCGACGAGGTCACCTCCCTGCAAGTGCTGGACGACGCTCGGCGATCGCGGGTGCCCTTCGCCTCACTCAAGGAGTTGGCCGACCGTATAGCCCGCCCTCCGCACAACTGGACAGTCGACGTGGTCTGGGCAGCCTACGAGGCGGTCGAGGTCGGTCGGGTGAAACACCTGAGCGACCGGGCCCGTGTCACGGACCTGGTGTCGCTGCTGAGGTTCAGCCTCGGCGCGGACGACAAGCTGGTTCCGTACGGCGATCGGGTCCGAGAACGCTACGTCGGCTGGCTTCACCAGCAGCAGCAGTCAGGTGTCGCTTACGGCGACACCCAGAGGTGGTGGCTCGACCGCATGGTGGACGTCATCGCGACATCGGCCGCGCTGGACGGCGATGTGCTCGACGAACCCCCATTTACGGAGCGTGGTGGCGTTGACGGCGCCATCCGGGATCTTGGCGATCGGACGAGTCACATCATCGACACGTTGAACCAGGAGCTGACCGCGTGACAGTACTTCCAGACGGCTGGTGCCTCCAGCGTCTTGACGAGGTGGCGGAAGTCCGCTTGGGACGCCAACGCTCACCCAAGAATCACGCCGGCACGTCGATGCGGCCCTACCTTCGTGCGGCGAATGTGACATGGAACGGACTTGATCTTCGCGATGTGAAAAGAATGAACTTCACTGACACCGAGATGGCAGTTTACCGTTTGACGCCCGGAGACATCCTTCTCAGCGAAGCGTCAGGTAGTCCAGGGGAAGTTGGCAAGCCGGCACTCTGGTCTGGCGAATTCGACGAATGTGCCTTTCAGAACACCCTCATCAGAGTGCGACCATCCCGCGTGTCCCCCAAGTATCTCTTCCACTTCTTGCGATACCAGGCGCTCGTTGGTCGATTCGTGCCAGAGTCGCGCGGTGTCGGCATCAACCATCTTGGTCGGGGGCGCCTTGCGGGCTGGCTGACCCCGGTTCCTTCTCCAGATGAACAGCGGCGGATCGTCGAGATCCTCGAAGAACACCTCTCGCGCCTCGACGCAGCCACCAGGGACCTTACCCACGCCCGAGCCAAGGTTAAGAACCTGCAGACGTCACGCTGGCTCGACATCTTTGGCGAACTGGAGGCACGGTTCGGCCGCGTCGACCTGGTCGACGCCGCGACCATCGAGAACGGGCAGACGCCGCGCGGGCTCGATGTGCGGTTGAGCTCAGTGAGGTCGGGTAACGACGTGCCCTTCTTCAAGGTCGGCGACATGAACGGGACAGGTGGGCGCGTAATGGCCCAGTCCAGGTCCTACGTGAGTAGGACCGACGCCGAACGGCTGGGGCTACGCATTAGAGCCGGGGGGTGCGTGCTGATCCCAAAGCGAGGGGGTGCGATCGGCACGAATAAGAAGCGGATCCTGACACAGGATGCCGCGTTCGACCTCAACACGATGGGCCTACGCCCGCGTCCGGAACTGTCGGTCGACTACCTCTGGCATTGGTTCCAGGGCATCGACCTCGGAGAGATCGCGGACGGGTCGAACATCCCGCAGCTCAACGCTCGACAGATCAACGCCCTTGCCCTCCCGGTGCCGCCGATCGCTACGCAACAGGCGGCCTGCGCCGAGCTGGACCGCTCGCTCGACGCGGATGAGCGCCTGGACTCGACGTGCCGCCGGGCCAGTGACCGTTCCGGGTCCTTGTGCCAGGCCCTACTCCACGCCGCCTTCTCCGGCCGCCTTTCCGGCCGCCAAACCGACGTGGACCGTGCCGAGGAATGAGCGAGGCCTGCGTGACCGCACTTCTCATGGAAGGCTTTGCCCGTGACTGACGCTCGGCGCCTGGTCGACAAGCTCTGGTCTTTCTGCAACGTCCTGCGCGACGACGGTGTCGGGACGCTGGAGTACACCGAGCAGCTCACCTACCTGCTGTTCCTCAAGATGGCCCACGAACGCGCCACCCGAAAGCTGCGTCCCGAGAAGATCGTCCCGGATGAGTACTCGTGGCAGCGACTGCTCGACGCCGATGGCGTGCAACTCGAGGTCGAGTACACGCGCATCCTCCTCGGCCTGGCCAGTCAGAAGGGAACACTCGGCACGATCTTCCGCAAGGCCCAGAACCGGGTGCAAGACCCGGCGAAGCTGAAGCGGCTCATCCACGACCTGATCGATGCGGAGCAGTGGTCTCAGGCTGGGGTTGACATCAAGGGCGATGCTTACGAGTCCTTGCTGTCCAAAGGCGCCGAGGATGTCAAGTCCGGTGCTGGCCAGTACTTCACGCCGCGCCCGCTTATCCAGGCCATGGTGGACTGTCTCGACCCGACCATCGCCGACACCATCACTGACCCGGCCGCCGGCACCGGAGGCTTCCTGCTCACGGCGCACGAACATGTCGCCCGTGACGCCTCTTCGTTTGATCCGACCCAGCGGGATCACCTGCGCACCAAGCTGATCCACGGAATCGAGCTGGTCGACAATACGGCGCGGCTGGCCGCGATGAACCTGCTGTTGCACGGGATCGGTGAGCCCAAGGGCAAGGCGCTCATCGAGGTCAAGGACTCCCTGATCGCCGACCCGGGCCGTCGCTGGTCCGTCGTCCTGTCCAACCCCCCGTTCGGACGTAAGTCCGCTCTGGCAACGATCGGCGCGGACGGCCGCGAGTCCCGCGACGATGATGCAATCGAACGACAGGACTTCGTCGTCACGACGTCCAACAAGCAGTTGAACTTCCTGCAGCACATCATGACGATCCTCGACGTCCCAGGCCGGTCGGCCGTAGTCCTGCCTGACAACGTGCTGTTTGAGGGGGGCGCCGGCGAGACGCTTCGCAAGCGGCTGCTGCAGGACTTCGACCTGCACACGCTGCTGCGCCTGCCGACGGGCATCTTCTACGCCCAGGGCGTCAAGGCCAACGTGCTGTTCTTCGACAAGAAGCCCGCCTCTGAGCAGCCCTGGACGAGCAAGCTCTGGGTGTACGACCTGCGCACCAACCAGCACTTCACCCTCAAGCAGAACCCACTCACCCGGGCTCACCTCGACGACTTCGTGGCCTGCTACAACCCCGGCAAGCCCCGCTCCGAGCGGGTCGATTCAGAGCGGTTCAAGGGGTTTACCTACGAAGAGCTGATCGCTCGCGACAAGACCAATCTCGACATCACCTGGCTGCGCGACGAGTCCCTGGAGGACCTCGACAACCTGCCTGCCCCCGAGGTCATCGCTCGCGAGATCGTCGAGGACCTGACCGCTGCGCTCGTCGAGTTCGAGGCCGTCGCGGCCGCACTCGAGGCCGCCGCGACATCGTCGCCGCCTGCTCGAGGCGAGGAGGACTGACATGCCGATCTTCGAGCTCGATCACGGTTCGCTCGTGCCGTTCCGGCGCCAGGCCATTGACTCCGGAGTCTATGAGCAGGAGATCGAGGATCTGCTGTGGGACAACCTGGAGGAGATCACGGGGGAGAACCTCTTCCGTATCGCGCGTCAGGCCAACCTGCCCTCCGGTGGCCGGCCCGACATCATCGCGCTAGACCAGCAAGGCAGGGTCGTCGTGATCGAGGTGAAGCGGGATGTCGACCGCAACCAGCTCGCTCAGGCCCTTGAGTACGCCGGCTGGGCTCGCAACACCAACCTTGACGAGTTGGCCAAGCTGTTCCACGCAGGGGTCGAGGGCTTCTGGGCCGAGTGGCAGGAGTTCACCGGTACGACGACCCCGGTCGTCGTCCAGAAGGACCCTCGTCTCTACCTGGTGGCCCGCACCTTTCACCAGCGCACATTTGAGGCGATGGAGTTCCTCCTGCAGCACCGCTTGCCTGTGCAGGTGCTGAAGATCGCGTTCTACATGGATGAAGGCGACCGTCGATTCCTGCACGTGGAGTGGAGCGACGAACCGGAGTACACCCCGATTGCAGCCGCCCCATCCGTGCCTGTCACCTCGGTCGAAGGGGTCGCTCAAGAGTTGGTGGACACCGAGGCGCGAGACTTCCGCGAGGTGACTCTGGCGGAGGTCGCCGCGACGCTCGCCACCCCTGCGACGCTGGTATGGGTTCGGCCCAAGAAGGGTGAGCGGTTCGAGGCCACTCTGCTCGCCAACGGGATGATCCGGTTGGCCTCAGGCGAGGATCACCGATCCCCATCTGGCGCCGCTATGGCCGTGGCCGACGTGGTGTCCTACGACGGGTGGTACGCATGGCGCCTGGGCGAGGGCGGTCAGACGCTGAATGACTGCCGCCGACAGATCGCCCAGGCGTCACTCGACGGCCATGCTGTACCGCGCTTGGGTGCATAGACACGCACGCGCAGCCTGCTCCTTGCCCGGGTGCCCGCGAGGCCTTGGCTTGATCCCTTCACCCGATCGGCGTCTTGACATCAGGCGATTCACCCAAACTGGCGCATAGTGGTTGACCCGTCGGATCACCCGCTCTAGGCTCGGCCGCGGCCCAGCAAGAAGCTCTTCCCTCCGAGTTCTCTGGGGCCTAGCTATGACTCGTCGTGTCGAATCCCGTTGGCATGCAAGGAATCTCCCGGACCGCCTGCGGCGACGAGCTGTGACGCCCTCGTGATCACGCTTCGCAGAGTCCTGAACCTCCCGGACTCGCCGGCGAAGCCCCTACCCGAGTCGCCCGTCGAGCCCCCGGGCTGGGTCTGGGAACCCGAGGGGCGCGGCACCCGCTCGCTGCGGGTCCTCGGGCGCTTCCTGCTCTTCGGCACGGCCGCGATCCTGATGCTGCTCGGCTTGCGCTCCCTGGTGGTCCCGCTGCGCGCCGCAGCGCCCGCCGCATCGGCCTCCGTGAGCTTCCCAGGCGACGCCACAGCCGTGGCATCGCGGTTCGCGATGGTCTACCTCACGACGGACGGTGACGCCGAGCAGCGCACCGCCGCCTTGGGACTGGACGTTGCCCCCGGGGCTGCGGTGGTGACTGATTGGCATGGAGACCGGACCAGTCGCGCGGACAGCGTGTTCCCTGCTCAACTG
>JBAPWU010000574.1:0-3377 GCA_049283855.1 Kineosporiaceae bacterium | reverse complement strand
AACCCGGCGTGGGCCGTGCCCAGCGCGACCGGCGTCCCCGCAGGGACGTCGATCAGGGCGTCGGGGGCCACCGGGTCCTCGCCGACCCGGATCGGGCAGAGGGCTCCGGTGACCGCGATTGTGATGTCGGCAACGGGGGTCAGGGTGAGTCCGCCGAGGGTGACCTCGAGCCCGGCGGCACTCTGGTGGTTGCCGACCAGCCGGTTGGCCAGGCGCAGCGCGGCCCGGTCGGCGGCTCCGGATCGGGTGACGCCGAGGTGGGCCAGGCCGGGTCGGCCCAGGTCCTGCACCGTGGTCAGCCCGCCGATGCGCTCGATCAGCAGCCAGCGGCCGGTGGCGGTCACGACGTCGCCTCGAACTGCACCCGGACGCCGGGGCGCAGGAGCGCGGGCGGGTCAGCCTCGGCGTCCCAGGTCGTGGTGGTGGTGCGGCCGATGAGCTGCCACCCGCCGGGCGAGGAGCGCGGATAGATGCCGCTGTATCCCCCCGCAAGGGCCACCGCGCCGGCCGGCACCCGGGAGCGCGGGGTGTCGCGGCGCGGAACCTGCAACCGGGGATCGCCGCCGACCAGGTAGCCGAACCCCGGTGCGAACCCGGTGAAGGCGACGGTCCACGCCGCGCCGGTGTGCGCCTCGACCACGGCCTCGGGGGTGAGCCGGGTCAGCCGGGCGACCTCGTCGAGGTCCTCCCCGTCGTAGCGGACCGGGATCCGCACGGTCTCCGCCGGCGTGCCGCACGGCGCGGCCCCGGGCCCGGCCCGCTCGACCTGTTCCAGCCAGGCCCGTACCACCGCGGAGCCCAGCACCCCGGGATCGAAGACCACCAGCAGGGTGTCCTGTGCCGGAACCAGCTCCACCACGCCGACCAGCCGGTCGGCCTCGAGCGCCCGGTGCAGCGCGAGCACCCGGCCGGTCGGCGCGGCGTGATCCGCGGCCTCGGCGTGATCGGTGGGCTCGATCAGCCAGGCGGTGTCCCCCATCGGCAGCACTCGCACGGCGACAGCCTCGCCCGACCGGGTCGCTGCCCGCTAGTCCACGGCCTCGCGGGCCGCGACGAAGGCCGCCACACAGGCCCGCACGTCCTGCTCCGAGTGGGCCGCGGACAACTGGACCCGGATCCGGGCCCTCCCCCGGGGCACGACGGGGTAGGAGAAGGCGATGACGTACACCCCGTTGGCGAGCATGTGGTCGGCGATCTGGGTCGCCCTGCGCGCGCCGTCCTCGCCGGGGAACATCACGGGGGTGATCGGGTGAGTGCCCGGCAGCAGGTCGAACCGGGCCTCGAGCATGAGGGTGCGGAACAGGGCGGTGTTGTCCCGCAAGGACTCTCGGGCCTGCCCCGCGGACGCCACGAGGTCGAGGGCGGCCAGCGACCCGGCGACGACGGCGGGAGCGACCGAGTTGGAGAACAGGTAGGGCCGGGCGCGCTGGCGCAGCAGGTCGACGACCTCCCGGTGACTGCTCACGTACCCGCCCGACGCGCCGCCGAGGGCCTTGCCGAGGGTTCCGGTGAGGATGTCGACGCGGTCGGCGACGCCGAACAGCTCCGGGGTGCCGCGCCCGCCCTGCCCGATGAACCCGACCGCGTGGGAGTCGTCGACGAGCACCATCGCCGCGAACTCCTCGGCGAGGTCGCAGATCCGGTCGAGCGGGGCGAACGAGCCGTCCATCGAGAAGACCCCGTCGGTGACGACGACGACCCGCCGGGCACCGCCGGCCCGCGCCGCCTCGAGCTGGGCCCGCAGGTCGGCCATGTCGGCGTTGCGGTAGCGGTAGCGGGCGGCCTTGGCCAGCCGGATGCCGTCGATGATCGAGGCGTGGTTGAGCTCGTCGGACACGATCGCGTCGCCCTCGCCGAAGAGCACCTCGAACACGCCCCCGTTGGCGTCGAAGCACGAGGAGAACAGGATCGTCGCGCCGGTGCCGAGGAAGTCGCTCAGGCGCTGCTCGAGCAGGGTGTGCTGGGTCTGGGTGCCGCAGATGAACCGCACCGATGCCATCCCGAAGCCCCAGTCGTCCAGCCCCGACCTGGCCGCCGCGACGACCGTGGGGTGATCGGCCAGCCCGAGGTAGTTGTTGGCGCAGAAGTTGAGCGCCTCGCCGCTGCGGGTGGCGATGTGCGCCGACTGCGCCGTGGCGAGCTCACGCTCGGACTTGTAGAGCCCGGCGTCGCGGATCTGTTGGAGCGTGGCGGCCAGTTCGTCCTTCACGGACCCGTACACGTGGACTCCCCTCGATCGATGTACCCGATGCCACGGTAGGCGGCAGGGCCGGGCGTCAGCTCCAGTCCATGACCACCTTGCCGCACACGCCGGACCGGGCAGCGGCGAACGCGTCGGCCCAGCGCTCCGCGGGGAAGCGGTGGGTGATCACCGACGAGACGGCGGCCTCGAGGGTCCGCGAGGTGGCGAGCATCGAGGACATCAGGTACCAGGTCTCGAACATCTCCCGACCGTAGATCCCCTTGATGGTGATCATGTGGGTGATCACCCGGCCCCAGTCGATCGGGTAGGGCTCCCCGGGCAGTCCGAGCATGGCGACCTTGGCGCCGTGGTTGAGGTTGGCCAGCATCTCCTCGACGGCCGCCGGGGCACCGGACATCTCCAGACCGATGTCGAAGCCCTCCTGCATGCCAAGTTCCCGCTGGGCGTCGCGGACCCGGGTGTGGGTCACGTTGACGGTCAGATCGGCCCCCGCGGCCCTGGCCAGAGCGAGCCGGTAGTCCGAGATGTCGGTGACGACGACATGCTTGGCCCCGGCATGCCGGGCGATGGCTGCCGCCATGACCCCGATCGGACCCGCGCCGGTGATCAGCACGTCCTCTCCGATCAGCGGCCACTGCAGCGCAGTGTGCGTGGCGTTGCCGAGCGGGTCGAAGATCGCCCCGAGATCGGGGTCGATCGCCGCCGGCTGGACCCAGACGTTGGTGGCCGGCAGGACGACGTAGTCCGCGAGCGCGCCGTCCCGGTTGACCCCGACCCCGATGGTGTTGATGCACACGTGCCGGCGCCCGGCCTTGCAGTTGCGGCAGTGCCCGCAGACGATGTGACCCTCGCCGGAGACCCGTGCCCCGACCGCCACGGTGGCCACGTCGGCGCCGACCTCGACGATCTCGCCGTAGAACTCGTGCCCGATGACCATCGGCGCCCGGACCGTCGACGCGGCCCAGTCGTCCCACTGCTCCAGATGCAGATCCGTGCCGCACAGGCCGGCCCGCAGCACCCGCACCTTGACGTCCAGGGGCCCGCACACCGGCTCGGGCCGGTCCACCAGCTCGAGCCCCGGCCCGGCGGTCACCTTCGTCAACGCACGCACGAGCGGTCCTCTCCCTGGGCCGCCCACCCTGCCGGGCGCCCCCGGCCGGGCGCCGCGCGGCGG
>JBAPWU010000573.1:0-1576 GCA_049283855.1 Kineosporiaceae bacterium | reverse complement strand
GTCACCGACCAGCCCCACCCGGTCGCCGACCACGATGGCGGCCCGGCCGAGCTCGCGGGCCTTCATCGCGGTGACCGGGCGTCCCTCGCCGCCGGCGTCGGGGCCCTGCATCAGGCAGCTGTAGCGGCCTCGGTCGACGGCGATCACCCAGGCCGCCTCGGCGCCGGAGTGCTGCGGCCGGTCCTTGCTGCGCGGCCGGGTGCCGCGCGGGTTGGGCCTGATCCGGATGTCGGTCTCGTCCAGGGGGCGGCGGCGCGACGGTGGGGTCATCGGGTGCCGGCGAGCATCGCCGTCCACAGCTCGGTGAACCCGGGGAGGGTCTTGGCGGTGGTCTCGATGTCCTCCACCAGCAGCCCGGGGACCCGCAACCCGAGCAGGGCGCCCGCGGTGGCGATCCGGTGGTCGGCGTAGGTGGCGAACACCCCGCCGTGCAGCGGGCGCGGGGTGATCACCAGCCCGTCCTCGGTCTCGCGCACCTCGCCGCCGAGGGCGTTCAGCTCGGTGGCCAGCGCCGTCAGCCGGTCGGTCTCGTGCCCGCGCAGGTGGGCCACTCCGCGCAGCTTGGACGGCGAGTCGGCCAGCGCGGCCAGCGCCGCCACCACCGGGGTCAGCTCGCCGGCGTCGTGAAGGTCGGCGTCGATCCCGTACAGCTCGCCGCTGCCGCGCACGGTGAGCCCGGAACGGTCCAGGCTGACCTCGGCGCCCATCGCGTCGAGCAGGTCGCGCATCGCGTCACCGGCCTGGGTGGTGTACTGCGGCCAGCCGGGGATGCGCACCTCGCCGCCGGTGACCGCCGCCGCGCCGATGAACGGCGCCGCGTTGGACAGGTCCGGCTCCACCTGGACGTCCAGGGCGCCCACGACACCCGGCTCGACCCGCCAGATCGCCTCGTCGGAGTCGTCGACGACCACTCCGACGTCGCGCAGGGCCTCCACGGTCATGCTCACGTGCGGCTGGCTGGGGATCGGGGGCCCGACGTGGCGCACGGTCAGGCCCTGCTCGAACCGGGCCGCGGCGAGCAGCAGGGCCGAGACGAACTGGCTGGACGCCGAGGCGTCGATCTCCACGGTGCCGCCGCGGACCGATCCCGTGCCGTGGATGCGCAGCGGCAGCCGGCCACCGGGCGCGGCGTCGATCTCCACGCCGAGGTCGCGCAGGGCACTCACCACCGCTGCCAGCGGCCGTTCGCGGGCCCGGGGGTCGCCGTCCAGCTCGATCTGCCCGGTGGCCAGGGCGGCCACCGGGGGCAGGAAGCGCATCACTGTCCCGGCCAGCCCGCAGTCGATCCGGGCCGGTCCGCGCAACGCGGCCGGGGTGACCAGCCAGTCGAGGCCGAAGGCCGTCGATGCCCCGGCGGCCGGCTCGACGTCGTCCACCCAGGTGCCCAGGGCCTGCAGCGCCGCGGCCATCAGCACGGTGTCCCGGGAGCGCAGCGGGGCGCGCAGGCGGGACGGTTCGGCGGCGAGCGCGGCCAGCACCAGGTACCGGTTGGTCAGCGACTTGGACCCGGGCAGGCTGACCGAGGCACGGACCGGCCCGGTGGCGGTGGGCGCGGCCCAGGTGGGCACGCTCATGG
>JBAPWU010000572.1:0-3484 GCA_049283855.1 Kineosporiaceae bacterium | reverse complement strand
GGCTGGAGTGGCCGGCGGCGCAGGAGGAACTGCGCGCCGTCCGCCAGCGCCTGGACGGCACCCTCGGGGCGGGTGCGCTGCGGGACAGCGGTGCCGTCCTGGTCGCGGGGAGGGTCACCCTGCTGCCCAAGGGACGGGTGGCGTTCGACACGCTCGGGCCGAGCGCCGAGACGCATGTGCTCTCGCCGCAGCGGATCGTGCTGGCCCCCGGCTCCCGGCCTGCCCTGCCCGACGTGCCGGGGATCGGCGAGACCACGGTGCACACCGCCGACACCCTGCTCGACCTGGCCGAACTCCCCGGGTCCGTGGTGGTGCTCGGTGCGGGATCGCACGGCTGCGAGCTGGCCCAGGGCCTGGCCCGGCTCGGGGTGACGGTGACCGTGGTGGAGGCCGAGGAGCGGCTGCTGCCCCGGCTGCCGGTCGGCGCCGCCGAACCGGTGGCACGCGCCCTGGCGGCGGACGGCGTCCGCATGATCTGCGGTGCCCAGGTGGTCAAGGTCGCCCCCACCCTGGACGGCGGGGCGTGGATCGGCACCGATCGTGGTGGTGACGTGGCGGCCGAGGCCTTCGTGCTGGCCTCCGGACGGCGCCCGCGCAGCTCGGGTCTGGATCTGGCGACCGCCGGGATCGCGGTGGGGCCGACGGGCGCGGTCGGCATCGACGACCGGATGCGGACCGTGGTGCCCACCGTCCTGGCCTGCGGCGAGGTCACCGGGATGCAGGTCTACGGCGCGGCTCCCGGCCCGATGGCCCGGATGGTGGCGGCGAACGTGGTGGCACGGCGTCCGGGCCTGCGCTGGAGCGCGCCGGTCGCTGCCCGGGTGACCCGCACCGACCCCGAGGTAGTGGTGCTGGGCGAGGTCGGCAAGGTCGGCGCGCTGCCGGAGGGGACCTCGGAGGGCACCGGCGACGGACCGGCTGAGGGCACCTCGGTGCGGGTCGTGGTCGGACCCGCCGGGGGGCGCGGCCTGCTGGGACGAGGAGGTCTCGGCGGTCATCCGGCGCGGGGTCTGCTCGGCGCGGTGCTGGTCGGGCCCGGGGCGTCCGAGGCCGCCGGCCAGTTGGTGCTGGCTCTCAACGCAGGCCTTCCTGCCGCCGCACTGATCGACATCGTGGCCCCCGACGGCACCTGGGCCGCCGCCATCCAGACCGCCACAGCCCGAGCCCTCGCCTCCCCCTGACCCGACCCCCTCCCCGCCCCCCTTCTCGTGGGCACGGTGTCACACAGTGCCCATCTGGCGGGCACGGCGTCACGGGATGCCCGCTGCGGACGGCCGCGATGCCGCACGCTCCGGTCCAGCCATGAACGCGCAGTGACCGCCGGTGTCCGCCCACTTCAGCCCGGCGTGTGTCGAGTACCTCGCACCGGCCGGGCCGCCCAACGACGAGGATGCGCGCACTCAGCGTGACCACGCCCCGTCCACTGCGCGGCATCAGCCCCATCCCCGGCGGGCACGGTGTGACCTCGTGCCCGCCAGACGGGCACCGTGTGACATCGTGCCCACGAGAAAGGGGGGCGGGGCGGAGGGGGCGGGGGCGGCTTACTCGACGGGGGAGATGCGCAGGTCGGGGTCGATCGGGGGGGCGCCGTAGTCGGTGTCCCAGTCCAGGACGCCGCCGGCGGACAGGGCGCGCAGATGGGTGACGGCGGCGGCGGCGTCCGGCCAGGCGGGGTCGGTGGTGCCGGGCTCCAGCGGCGGGGTGAACCAGGTGGTCAGGGCCCCCGGCACCCGGTAGGAGGCGGCCAGGTCGCTGAACAGCGGCAGGCGGGCGCTGATGTCCAGGCTCAGTTCGCGGTACTCGCGCAGCGCCATCCGCAGCCGGATCCAGCGGTAGCGGTCGGTCTGGGTCTGGCCCACCACGTCGCCGTCGCGACCGGTGAACCGCTCGCGCAGGGCCAGCCCGGCGTGGTAGCCCCGCAGCCCCAACTCCAGGATCGCCGGCTGGGTCATGAACAGGGTGTCGACACCTTCGCCCGGGCCCTGGCGCACCACCGCGATCCGGCCCCGGAAGCCGGGCAGGTCGGACTGCATGGCGTCGCGCCAGCCGACGGCCGTCGACAGCAGGGCGCTGGCGAACGTGCCCAGGCCGGCCACCCGTCGCCAGGAGCGGGCCCGCAGCGCGGCGTCCTGCTCCGGCGCGGTGATCCACTCGGCCAGGCGCTGCCCGCCCGCCTCCGCCGGCGCGGTCTGCACGTGGTCGAGGTGGAGCCCGAAGGTCGGCCACCGCGGCAGCAGGGTGTCGAAGAAGTGGATCGGCACGTCGCTGGTGAGCCCGCCGTCACTGAACCACTGCACCCGCGGCACGAACACGGTCGGCGGCGGCGGGGGCGGGGCCAGCACGCGGCCGTAGGCGTCCTGCAACGGCCCGGGTGACTCGACGTCCAGGGTGTAGAGCGGCACCGCGCGCAGCAGGCCGGGCACCGACATGCTCAACCGGACGGCGGCGGCCACCGGGAAGTCCCACGGGTCCGGAACCTCCTGCAGCACCTCGCCGTCGTGGCGCGGGCAGGTCGACTCGCGCGCCTGCGCCGGCGAGGACAGGATCATCTGGGCGACCACCCGCTCCGGCATCACCGCGGCGAGGCAGGTGCGGCAGAACAGGAACCGGCTCACCCCCTCGCGCTCGGCGCGCTCGGCGGTCACGAACGGCACCGTGTACGGGCGTCCCTGCGAGGTGTTGGTGGTGATCACCGCCAGGTCCACCACGCGCAGTTGCGGATCGTCGGCCGCACGGCGCAGCGTCTCCACCTCCGCGGCGGACGGCGCACCGAGCCGGCCCAGCCACAGCTCGCCGAAGGTGAGGGCGCGCCGTGCGTCCATGCCCGGTGAGCCCGCGGCGCCGTCCGGACCGGCCGGGATGCCGGCCAGGTCGTCGATCCGGTCGGCGAGCCAGGTGACCACGGCCGGCACGTCGCCGGGTGCGGGCACCCCGACCATCCGGTCCAGCCTGGCTGCGAGCCCACGGGCCGGAGAACCCATGTCGGGCAGGGCGATGCCGGGGACCAGGCCGTAGTACTCGGGGTCGGCCCGTTCGGAGAGGAAGGCCCGCAGTGCCACGAGGTAGCCGGCCGCCGTCGCCGCGACGGCGGCCAGCGCGACGGTGGCCAGCAGGGCCAGCGAGGCCAGGACCGCTACCGGGGTCGACAGTCCCGGCGCGCGCAGGAAGGTGAGCGTGAACCCGATCCAGGCCAGCAGCGCCCCGGCCCAGACCCCTGCGGTCATCAGCCGGGAGGAGCGGCCGAGAGCGGCGAAAAGGCTTGTCAGGAGCGGGATCCCACGTTCGCGGGCGCCCGAGCGGGCCGGCATCCGGAGCACGGCCACCAGGGCCCGGTAGGCGTCCCTGGTGGTGTGGGCGGGCTGGAACATCCGGGCCAGGCGGTGCTGTTCCGGCCAGCCGGGCAGCGCTCCGGCGATTGCCCGGTCCGAGACCGCCGGGCCGGCCAGGTCCTGCCCGGCCAGCCAGCCCAGCATCTGGGCCAGCC
>JBAPWU010000571.1:0-8017 GCA_049283855.1 Kineosporiaceae bacterium | reverse complement strand
GCACCGTCCATGGCGCCGCCGTCCGCGCCGTCCGCGCCATCCGTGACGTCCGTGACGCCGCCGCCACCGACCACCACGCCCGCGCCGTCCGGCGTGTCGGAACTCCGGCCGACCCTTGCCGCTGCCGAGGCGCCCGCCGAGCCCGACGGCCTCGAGGACAGCTCGCCCTGGGTCGTCCGCACGACCGGTGGGGTGGGCGCGCTGCTCGCCGCCGGGTTGATGGGAGCGCTCGGCACCCGCCGACGTCTGCAGAATCTGCGCCGCCGCCCCGGACAGGCCCGACCCGTTGCGCCCCCGCCGGCGATCTCGGCCACCGAGCAGACACTGCGTGCCGTCGCCGATCCGCTCGGGGTGCACACCGTCGACCTCGTGCTCCGCACCCTGGCCAGGCACTGCGCGACCGCCGGGCAGCCGCTGCCGGCGCTGCGGGCGCTGCGGATGACCCGCACCCACGTGGAGCTGTACCTGGCGACGCCGACGGAACTGCCCCCACCGTGGACCACCCCGAACGGCTCGGGCCTCGGCGCTCTGTGGCGGCTGGAGCCGGACGAGGCGCCCATCCTCGACCCGGCAGATCTCGCCGACATCCCGGCCCCGTACCCCGCCCTGGTCACCCTGGGGCACGAGCTGGACGACGACGCGCATTTCCTCGTCGATCTCGAGTATCTGGGAAGCCTGGCCGTGACCGGGCCGGCCGAGCGGGTCCGGTCAGTGATGGCGGCCTTGGCGCTGGAGCTCGCGACGTCGGCCTGGGCGGACGACGTGCAGGTGACGGTCGTGGGGGAGTTCGCCGCCCTCGAGGACACCCTGGCCACCGGACGCATCCGCTACCTGCCCGCGGTCGGCCGGGCCCTCGACGGACTGGGGGAACGCGTTGCGGGGGACCGGGCCGCGCTCGCCGGCGCCGGTGCCCACGACCTGCGTGCCGCACGGGCCTCGGCGACAGCGCCGGCCACCTGGACGCCGGAGATCCTCGTCGTCGCGTCGCCGCTCACCGCGACCCAGAAGGAACAGCTTCACGACCTGCTCACGGCCAGCCCGCGCACCGCGTTCGCCGTCGTGACCGCCGACGGCTCGGTCGGCACCTGGACGCTGCAGATCCCCGACGACGCCGAGCCGGCGACGCTGCTGCCCATCGGGATGCGCCTTCGGCCCCAGTTCGTGGACGACGAGACGCGTAGTCGCGTGCTCCAACTCATGGAACATGCCGATCCTGAGTCGGCCGCCGAGCCGAACCTGCACGACTGGGAACTCCTTGCGCCCGAGCCGATCCTGGCCGAGTTGCCGACCACGTCAGTGACGGCCGACGAGCAGGTGCTTGCTCCCGTGCCTCCCCCCGTGGCGGACGCGCCGCTGGTGCGGGTGCTCGGTTCGGTGACCGTCGAAGGAGTGCACGGCTCGGTCGAGACCTCCAAGCGGGCTCGGCTGACCGAGCTGGTGGCCTATCTGGCGCTGAACCCCGGAGTGGAGCATCGCCAGATCGACGAGGCGATCTGGCCGGGACGGCGCCACGAGGACAATCTCAACACGCGCAACACCGCGACCTCCAAGGCGCGGGCGTGGCTGGGACGGGACGACGCGGACGAGGACTACCTGCCCCGGCATGCCGCGGGGGAGGGGTACCGGCTGTCGCCGATGGTGCGCACCGACTGGGCGTTGTGGCTCGACCAGGTCGGTGAGGGCGCTCTGACGGCGTCGACCGGGCAGCTCGAGGCTGCGCTGACCCTGGTGCGCGGGCGGCCCTTCGACGGGGTGCACCCGCGGCGGTACACCTGGGCCGAGCCGCTGCGTCAACAGATGATCACCCAGATCGTGGACGTGTCCTACGAGTTGGCCCGCCGCCGCCTGATGGAGGGCCGCTGGCAGGCCGCCGAGTCCGCCGTGGTGGTCGGCCTGATGGTCGAGCCGGCCTGGGAGCCGCTGTGGCGGTTGCGGATCATGGCTGCGTACGAGGGCCGCAATCCCGCGGCGGTGCGGGAGGCCGTGGCCCGGCTGCTCGCGGTGACCGACGCGTTGGAGACGGATCTCGACCCGTCGACGCTGACCCTCCTGGAGGCTGTACGCGGCCCGAGCCGCGTCGGATCGGGTGCGCTGGGAACGGAGGTCGGACGATGACCGGCGCCCGACATCGTGCCCAGGTCGGCGCGGTGAGCCTGGCACTGCTGCTCGGGCTGGCCGCATGCACCAGCGGGTCTGATGGCGCTACCCTCACCAGTTCGTCGCCATCGTGGCCGGCGTCCACGCCGGTGTCGTCGTCGGCGCCTTCGTCGACGCCCAACCCGACCGTCTCGATGCCCGCGTCACTGACGCCAGCCGAGGCCAAGGCCGCCACGTCCGCCATCGAGGCCTACCGCCAGTATGTGCTCGTACTGGACCAGGTTCGCCAGAACGGCGGGCAGGGCGCTGATCTACTGAAGACAGTCGCCACGCAACAGGCGCTCACCAGCGCTCAGACGGAGGCAGCACTCTTCGCGAAGAATGGGTGGCGATCGGTTGGCCGTGTCCTCGTAAGGCGCCTCGGAGTCCGCTCGGCCAGCCTCCAGGCCAATCCAGAGGACTACGTAGTCCCTGAAGTGATTCTCGATACCTGCGAGGACGTAGGGGGCGGTGACCTGCTCGATGGTGCAGGCAAGTCAGTTCGTCCAACTGACGTGCCTGTGACATGGAAGACAACGGTCTGGGTCCGCCTCTATCCAGTCGAGTTCGGCGGCCCCGGCAAATGGATCGTGGCGCGAGACGAGAACCAAGGAGTGCCGTCATGTTGACGACGACGCTGTTGCTGACGCTTGCTTTGAGCACATCGGGGACGGCACCCGAAGCTGCGCCAAAGAGAGGCGACTGCATCAAGTCGAGTGTCTTCGCTGGTACCTGCATCAACGAGGAAAGAGCGGCAAGATCCACCCCGCCCGCCCCGCCGAGCGCAAGGCCAGCCTCGAGAAGACAAGTGGGTGGCGTGCCATCTGCCTGCTCGAGCGTGCCCAACTCGCCCGTTCCTCCCAAGAGCGACCCGGTCTGGCAGGGGCACACCGACGGGACGGTGGTGACGTACTACTGCGGCCGCCTGGACGGGGCGAACGGAACCTCGATCGTTCGCCAGCAGTGGGTGCCGCCAGGCAGGGCGCCCGCAGTCGCCCCTGGAGTGCTCGCCCAGCAGGTGCTGGCCACGATGGGCTTGACCGCCATCCAGATCGGGATGGTCCCCGGGGAGGGCGCCGACAGGGTCGGGGTGGTCGGCATGCCGGTGTGGATGTGGGTCAAGGACCCGACGCCGACCACCTTCGGCCCGGTGACGGCCTCCGACTCGGCCGGTGGGGTGACGGTCACCCTCGATGCCACGGTCACGTCGATCGACTGGGACATGGGCGACGGAACCGTCGTCCACTGCGCCGGTGAGGCCGCCCGGGGCACCGAGTACGTGGACGCCTACGACCTGCAGGAGTCCCCCACCTGCGGTCACACGTACTCCAAACAGGGAGCCCCGTACACGATCACTGCGACCTCGCATTGGCAGGTCGACTGGACCGGCGGCGGTCAGGCGGGAACCATCCCGCTCGACCTCGTCGCCACCACCACCCGCAACATCGGTGAGCTCCAGGTGCTCACCACTCGATAGACCCAGGTCGTCTCACGCGTTGAGTCACAACGTCCCTGCGGGGGACGTCGCCCACGAAGCGAAGGGCCGTGCCGTTCTGGGGAAGCGGGCATCAGCCGCTGACCACCGACGGGCTCGCCACATGCCGCGGGACCTCGCCGGCGAGCACCGTGCGCACCGCGATCGTCAGCCTCGCCTTGGCCCGGTGCGTCCGTTGGCGCAGGGCAGCCGGACTCGTCCCGGTGCGCGCGGCATGGGTGCGGTAGGCGGCGCCGACATCTCGCGTCGATCCGCTCGAGCCCGGAGTCTCCCCGTACACCTCGGCGAGCAGGCGCGCATCCGCCGCGCTGACCACCTTGCGGCGCACCGCCCAGGCAAGGAGCTCGTCGAGGTTCCACCCACTGCTCACCTCGCGCTCGGCGCTGGGTCGCTCCGCCCGTCCGTCAACGAGTCCGCTGATCTGGGATGGGTCCAGTGGCACCTCCGGGTGGGCTTCGGCCTCGGTCAGCCGATGCAGGGTCTCCATCGCGAGGTTGGCCGCAACCCGGGTCGGCCGACGCTCCACCGGATAGGCGATGAGCACGTCCCAGAACTCGCACAGCACCCGCTGGAAACGATCCGCCCGCCGGGTGTCCAGCCGGCCGGTGACGGCGCTGCGGAAGGCGTAGGCGCTCAACTTGGGCAGCATCGCCTGCAGCGCGATCCGACCCGCCAGGTGTTGACCGAGGTGGAACAGCTCGATCAGCGTCACCAGCAGCGCATCGCGCACCTCGGGTGTCCCCGCATCGATCGCCGCGAGGATGTCGGCCGGCCGCTGGATGCCGCGCAGGAGGGGATAGCGGCGCTCCCAGCGCCGGATCAGGATCGTCGTGGCCGGATCATCGTTGAGCCGTATCCATTCCTGCGCCAGCGTGTACTGCTCGACGGTGTAGTACGAGTGGCGGATCTGATCATGCTCGCGATAGCGGGTGGGCGACACGGTGGTTCTCCCCGGCAAGGTCGGCGGTAGCGGCGCACCCCACCCTGGTCAGCGACCCTTGCCCGATCTCTTGCCCGATGTCTTGCCCGCTCGCCGTCCGGAGGAGTTCCTGGTCACTTCCTCCGGTGATGTCACAGCGGCCCTCTCCGGGGCGCCTTTGGTGAGGGTGAGGAGGTGCGCTGATGAGCGGACGACACCGCAGCGAGACTGCACCGGACACGTCAGGACCGATGGACCCCGCCACGCTGGCGGCTCAGCTCGCGGTGAGCCCGCTGGACCGACCGGCCGCCGAGGCGATCTGGCAGGCACTGCGAACCCTGTCCAGGCGGACGACGTGAGCGCGGCCACCCGGAGGGACCTGCGTCAGCGGAGGACGGCGGACCGAAGAGCCAGGCGATGGACGCGGGTGGTCCGGGCGTTCACCGCCGGGATCGTCGTCCTGCTCACCGGCGTGGCGGTGAGCAGGACGGCGTCCGCCGACGATGACAGCCGTGGCGCCACCGGGGACCTGGCGTTCTGGACCCGGATGGTCGAGCTCGGGCAGGAACAGGTGCAGGAACTGAGTGGGCACTACGTTCCACTGCCCACGCCGGCCGCATCGGCGTCAGCCCCACCGAGCGGCGTCTCGCCGGTGGGCACCACGCCGTCCGGGTCGACGTCGCAAGCGTCTCCGGACCGGCGCGCCGGGACACCGACCGTTGGCGGCTGGTACGCGGGAGCCACAGGCAAGGGCGTGACCGACGGCGACTTCGCTGCGTGGCTCGGGCAGCCGGTGACCATCGCGGGCACCTGGAACGACACCTCCGACGACATCCAGCGGACTCAGCCGTCGCTGACGGGGGAGTTCGCCGAGTGGCGCGGCGCGATCGACATCGCCGTCGCCGGCACCGTGCTCGGGTCGGGGGAGTCGTACGCCGAGGCCGCCGGGGGCAGCTACGACGCACGCTGGACGCAGGCTGCCACCGTGATCGCCGCCTCGCGCAGAGACGCCACCGGGCCGACCTTCGTGCGGCCGTGGCATGAGATGAACGGGGACTGGTACCCCGAGTGGGTGGTCGACGCCGACACCGTGCAGGACTACAAGGCCGCGTTCCACCGCTTCGCCGCCATCCTGAAGCGGGCGATGCCGGGGGTGTACATCACATGGTCACCCAACGACGGCAACCATCAGGAGCTCCCGGTCAGCCAGATGTACCCCGGCGACGACGTGGTCGATGTGATCGCGCCGGACTCCTACGACTGGACGGGTTCGCCCGACGTCGACGTCGCCGGCGTCGAGGACTACCTGAACCGCTCCGGCCCGAACGGCGAACCGGCCGGCCTGGAGACCTGGCGCCGGTTCGCGGCGCAGCACGGCAAGCCCCTGGGCCTGCCCGAATGGGGGCTGTGCGCGAAGGAGGGCTGCGGCGGGGACCATCCCGCCTACCTGGAGGCGATGAACGCCTGGATGCGCGAGCATGCCAACACGGCCACCTGGGAGCTCGGCGCGCCGATCCCGGCTGCGGCGGCGGGGGCGCTGATCTACAGCATCTACTTCGACACCGTCCACGCCGGCGATACCGGATTCCTGATCCGTGGCGGGCAGCACCCCGAGTCCGAGGCGCTGTTCCCGCGCTTGCGCTGGGGCACCGCCGCAGCCGGACAGCCTTCGTCGAGCCCCGGCGGATAGGAGATGGACGGTGGGAGACTGGGCTCATGGCGCAACGAATCGTCACCTGTGGGTCGTGTGCCACGAAGAACCGCGTTCCGGCGGCGGCATCGGGGGTGCCCCGGTGCGCCTCGTGCAAGGCCTGGCTGCCATGGATCGTGGACGCGACCGACGCCAGCTTCGACACCGACGTTGCCACCAAGGCCCTCGTGCTGGTCGACCTGTGGGCGGCCTGGTGCGGGCCGTGCCGCATGGTGGCGCCGGTGCTCGAGCAGCTCGCCTCCCGGCATGCCGGACGGCTCAAGGTGGTCAAGGTCGACGTCGACGCCAATCGCGCGCTGAGTGCCCGGTTCCAGGCCCAGAGCATCCCGCTGCTGGTGGTGCTGTCGGACGGCGAAGTGGTCGAGCGGATCGTCGGCGCCCAGCCGTTCGCCGCCCTCGACCGCGCGATCGCACCACACCTGGCCTCGACCGCCTGACCACCGGGCCGGCCCGCAGGGCAGCACCGCGGTCACGAGCGAGTCCGAGGCGGGACCTCACGACAGCGGTCAGCGCGACGGACATCCGGCCAGAATGCCTGAGCCGTCGCCCCGGTCAGCTCGCGGTCAGCTCGCGGTCAGCTCGCGGTCAGCTCCATCCCCGTCCGAGCACCCCGAGCACGATCAGGGCCTGGCCGAGGTGGTAGGTCACCATCACGGACACCCCCGCCCACCGACGCGGGGCGACGAGCCGGTCCAGGGCCAGCATCGTGTCGCTGGCCACGAACACCGCCGCGCCGACACCCACCAGCAGCCGGCCCGTCGTCCAGCCGGTCACCAGCATCGCCCCGATCACCGCCATGTACAGCCCCACCGGCCCGGCCAGCATCGCCCCGCCCTCGTGCCACGCGCTCGGCAGGACGGCTCGGGACGCCGCGAGGCTGACCGCGAGCAGGAGCACCCCGATCCCCGCCCACCCGGGCTCGGTCACCCCGAGGGCGAGGAAGCAGGCGACGTAGCTCAGGTGGCCCACCAGGAAGGCGGCCAGCCCGCCCAGGAACCGGGACGGCGCCCCGCCGAGGAGCAGCACGTCGCCGAGAGTGCCGAGTGCCAGCGCGCCCAGCAGCCAATGGCCCGAGGCGGAGTCCGGCGCACCGAGGCCGACGGCGAGCGCGATCATGGCCAGCATGGTGGCGGGCTTGGCCCAGCGCTCCACCGGGCGGCGCGCCGTGGCGACGGCCCACCAGTCGAGCCCCGCCGCCAGCGCCACGGCGACGGCGAGCAGCCTCACCACACCACGGTCAGGCGCGGCGGGCGAGCTGGAGCCGCCAGGCCTCGGGGCCGCGGTCCAAGTAGGTCACCTCGATCGCATCACCCTCGCGGTCGGCGATCTGGGCGAGCAGCGGCTTGGGGTCGTGCGGAGCGACGATCACCATCGCCCTGCCGGCCCCGATCGAGCTCAGCGCACCGAAGACGCTCGCATGCCGGATCGCGTGCGGGATCAGGCGGACGTCGAGCTCGGGCACCTCCTCGTCGTGGTGACCGCAGGTGCACTGATGTGCGTCGGCTCCGGCCAGGGGCAGGTTCTCGCTCACATGGTCTCCTCGGTGTGGGAGTTCGCGGATCCGCACCAGGGCGGATCCGTGAATCCCGGCTTCACGGGCAGTCGCTCGTCGCAACTGTTTATTACAGTGACTGCTGTGGAAAATACTCTGCCGCGGGGTCCGGCACCAACCAGGGGATCGACCGCGTCCGCGCCCCAGGTGGCGGCACCGGCCCGGCGGGTGCTCGAGGCGCTGGCCGCCGGCCCAGGCCCGGTG
>JBAPWU010000570.1:0-3458 GCA_049283855.1 Kineosporiaceae bacterium | reverse complement strand
CCGTAACCCGTGGCCGCGGGCCCGGCGGGCGCGCACCGACCACCCCGGGTCGCCGTCCGGTCCGCCCCGGGCACGACGTCCCGTGATCACTGGAGGTACGGTCGGATCATGGATGAACGCACCTGGTCGGTCATGTCCACCATCCAGCAGTTCATGGAGGAGGCTCTGGCCGCGGTCAGGGCCGACACCCAGGGCGGTGGCCCGTTGCTGGCCGACGTTCTCGCGGCCCACCTGGGCGCCGATCCGCGGACCCTGCCCGTGGTGCGTCTGGATGTGCCCCCTCACCAGTTCGTCAACCTCGACGTCGCGGTGGCTGCCCTGGTCGAGGAGCACGGCGGGGGGCAGCTGGTCGGGGTCGGCGGCGGCGACCAGCGCCACCACCAGACCCTGGGCGATCTGCTGGCCGGCCACGGCCCCTGGGGGGTGCCTGTCGGTGCCGTGGACCGGGCCCGGGTGGAGACCGGCCCGTCCTCCTCGCGGGAGGCGGTGGCCATGGGCATCCACCTGTTCCGCTACGACGGTGTGCCGGTCGCGGCGCTGCAACGGCGGGTGAACCGGCAGTACAACAACGCGGGTGGGCTCGAGATCGTGGCGGCCGGCGACGTCAGCGAGCCGCTGCTGGCCGAGGTCCGCCGGCTGATGGTGGACCGCAGCGTGTTCCGCGGTCAGGTCCTGAGCTTCGACCTGACCGAGAGCATGTACGGGCCCAGTGAGGGCGGGATCGCCTTCCTGGAGCGGCCGGTGCTGGACGGCGCCGACGTGGTCCTGCCCGAGGGCACCCTGGCCCGGGTGGAGCGCCACGTCACCGGTACCGTGCGCCACCGGGACGCCCTGCGCGCGGCCGGTCAGCACCTCAAGCGCGGGCTCCTGCTCTACGGGCCGCCGGGCACCGGCAAGACCCACACCGTGCGGTACCTGCTGGGCCGGCTGCCCGGGGTGACGTCGGTGGTGCTGGCCGGCAATGCCCTCGGACTGGTCGCATCCGCCACGGAACTCGCGCATGCCCTGCAGCCGGCGATCGTCGTTCTGGAGGATGTCGACCTGATCGCCGAGCACCGCGAGATGCACCTGGGCCCGCAGCCGCTGCTGTTCACCCTGCTCGACGCGATGGACGGGCTGACCGCCGAGGCGGACGTCGCGTTCATCCTCACCACCAACCGCGCCGACCTGCTCGAGGCGGCGCTCAGCCAGCGGCCCGGCCGGGTCGACCTCGCCGTCGAGGTGCCCCTGCCGGACGAGGCCGCCCGGCGGGCGCTGCTCGGCCTGTACGCCCGCAACCTGCCGGTGACCGGATCCGCCCTGTCCGCCGCGGCCGAGCGCAGCGGCGGGGTCACCGCCAGCTTCTTCAAGGAGCTCACCCGGCGCACCGTGCTCATCGCCGCGGACGGCCACCGACCGCTGGACGACGCCAGCCTGGCCGAGGCTCTGACCGAGATGCTCGGCGACAGCGAGCGGCTGACCCGGGCCCTGCTGGGCGCAGCCGGTCCTGGGCACCCGGATGGCGGGCCCGAGGGCCTCACCCTCCGCGACCATCTCCGCGGCACCGAGGGGAGTTAGCCCCATCCCTCGCGGGCACGGCGTGACACCGTGCCCGCCCGACGGGCGCTGTGTGACACTGTGCCCAGCGGGGGCATGATCACGTCGTGGTCAGGCGACGGCGAGGACGAGGATGGCGATGTCGTCGCGCTGGTGGGCGAACTGGGTGACGGCGTCCATCACCCGGTCGGCGATGGCCTCGGCGACCAGGGAGGCCGCGGCAGGGCCGGTGTGTCCGCGCAGCCCGGAGGCGGCCGAGGCCAGGGTCCAGGCCAGCCGCTCCTCGCCGAACTCCATCCCTTCGCGTCGGGCCTCGGTCACCCCGTCGGTGAACGCGATCATCACCTCACCGGGCCAGAGGTCGACGCACACCTCCTCGATGTCGACCATCGACACAATGCCCAGGGCCGTGCCCGGGCGGCCGATCGCCTCGATCCGCCCGTCCGCTCGGCGCACCAGCGGTGCCGGGTGCCCGCCGAGCGAGACGGTGAGCCGGACGCCGGGTCGTGACGCGCCACTCTCGTCCGGGTCGAACTCGGCGATCCGGCCGTAGACCACGGTGCAGAACCGCTCCGGCTCGGCGTCCACCAGCAGGGCCTGGTTCAACTGCTCGATCACCTGCTTCGGCGACCAGCCCTGCGCGCTCAGGGTGCGCACGGTGTAGCGGGCCATCGAGGTCACCACCGCGGCGTGCACGCCCTTGCCGGCCACATCACCCAGCACGAAGGCCCAGTCCCCGCCCAGGGCCTGGTGGACGTCGTAGAAGTCCCCGCTGACGTGGGAGCCCTGCCCGGCCGGCAGCGAGCGGGCGGCCAGCTGCACCCGCGGCACGTTCGGCAGCGAGGCCGGCCGCAGGCTGGTCTGCAGCACGGCGGCGAGGTGGGTCTCGGCGTCCAGCAGTTCGCGCAGCCGGCGCTCGGTCTCGGTGCGCTGGGTGACGTCGCGCAGCACCAGCAGGCGACCCGCCTCCCGACCCTGGCGGTCGCTGAGGGAACTGAGCTGGACGGCGAGGTGGATCGGCGCCGTCCCCGGCCGGCCGAGCCGGTCGGCCGTGGTGGACACCTCGACCTGGCTGGAGGCGCCAGGGCGGTGCCGTTCGAGCAGCTGCCCCATGGCCGGCAGCAAGGTATCCACATAGCAGCCGATCACCTGGGCGCGGGGCACACCCAGCAGCCCCACCGCGGCCGGGTTGGTGTCGATCACCCGGTCGTAGACGTCGACGATCAGAACGGCATCGGCCATCTGCTCCACCACGGCGCTCCGGGCGATCGGGACCAGATCGAGCAGACCCATCCGGAAGAAGCCCCAGACCAGGGTCGCCGACAACAGCGTGAACAGGAAGGGGGTCGGGTCGACCTTGACCTGTGCGGTCTTGAGGTTGTAGAGGGCGTTACCGCACAGCGGCAGCACCGAGGTGACGATCACCGCGACCGCCGGACGCCGGTAGGGCCGGGCCAGGTGGGCCAGTCTCCACACCAGGAGAGCAAGCGCGCTGATCAGCACGATGTAGCTGTAGGCCATGTGCGGGTAGAAGAGCGGGCCGGCGCCGGGCACCGGCCACGAGGTGTTCTGCTTCGCCAAGTTGTAGGGCAGCAGCAGCTTGTGGGTGCTGGGCACGATCAGCAGGCCCATGACGATCAGGGGTTCCACTGACAGCAGGGCCAGGGCCCGTATCGTCAGATGCCGACCGCGCCCGGTGTACTCCACGGCGAAGGCGAGCAGCGAGGGCGGCACCAGAACGATCCCGGCGTACTTGATCGTCGACCAATGAATGGCCGAAGACACGTTGTCGAGGGTGGTGGTCATCTCGATCGCGTAGGCGGTGGTCCAGACGAAGATGGCCAGCAGGGAGACCAGCAGGGCGTACGCGGCCGGTGCCTTTCGCCGTCCCCAGACGTACCAGGCCAAGGCCAAATAGCCGG
>JBAPWU010000569.1:0-3971 GCA_049283855.1 Kineosporiaceae bacterium | reverse complement strand
GGGCCGGCCGGTCGTTGCTGCGGCGGGCCCGCCACCCGGGGGCGGGCAGGCTGCTGCGCAGGCCCGGACGCCTGGGCCGGCGTGCGGCACCAGGGGCAGATCTTCCAGTCCGGGTCGAGTTGCTTGGCGCAGTTGCGGCAGTGACCCCGGTCCAGGTGCACCGCGCACCACGGGCAGACCACCATGCCGGTCTCCACCGGCCGCTCGCAGGCCGGGCAGGCCGAGCCGCCCGAGTGGTCGGAGTGGGTGACCCGGACGGCCTCCTCGAAGGTGGTCAGGCCCCTCATCGCCTTGTCCAGGGCGGCCGCGCGCAGGGTCGCCATGCCGGCCGAGCGGGCCTGCGCCGCGATCGCCGCCTCGGTGGGCTCGTTGATCAGTACCTGGCGCATCGCGGAGTCGACCTCGAGCACCTCGTAGACCCCCGTCCGGCCGCGATAGCCGGTGTCGCCGCACTCGGGGCAGCCGCTGCCGCGCTGGGGCCGCGAACCGGCCAGGTCGGCCCGGGTCAGCCCGAGCATGGCCAGGGTGAGTTCGTCCGGGGTGTACGGCTCCAGACACGACTCACAGGGCTTGCGCACCAGCCGCTGGGCGATCGCACAGGTCAGCGACGAGGCGACCATGAACGGTTCCACGCCCATGTCGACCAGCCGGGTGAGGGCGGCCACGGCCGAGTTGGTGTGCAGCGTGGTCAGCACCAGGTGACCGGTCATCGAGGCCTTCAGGGCCAGTTCGGCGGTCTCGTGGTCACGGACCTCGCCGACCAGGATGATGTCGGGGTCCTGGCGCAGGATGGAGCGCAGGCCGCGGCTGAAGGTCATCCCGACCTTGTCGTTCACCCCGACCTGGGTGATCCCGGGGAGCTGGACCTCGATCGGGTCCTCCAGGGTCACGATGTTCTTCTCCGGCGAGCGGATCTCGGCGATCGCCGAGTAGAGCGTGTTGGTCTTTCCCGAGCCGGTCGGTCCCGTGATCAGCACCAGCCCCTGCGGGACCGCGAGCGAGGCCTGGAACCGCTGCAGCTGCTTGGCCTCGAAGCCCAGCCCGGACAGCGAGGGGATGGCGTCTCCGCGGGAGAGCAGGCGGATCACGACCTTCTCCCCGTGCAGGCTGGGCAGGGTCGAGATGCGGGCGTCGATCGGGATGCTCTCGACCACGAACCGGGTCCGGCCGTCCTGCGGCACGCGGCGCTCGGCGATGTCCAACCCTGAAATGATCTTGATGCGGCTGATCACCGAGGTGGCGATCCGCTTGGGTGCGTTCATCACGTCGCGGAGCAGGCCGTCGACGCGGTACCGCACCCGCAGCGCATCCCGTTGCACCTCGATGTGGATGTCCGAGGCGCGCATCCGGACGGCGTCCGCCAGGATCTGGGCGACGAGCTTGACGATCGGGGCGTCGTCGTCCACCGAGGCGCTGCCGCTGTCGCCCCCGGAGTCATCCTCGCCCTCGTCCTCGGCCAGGGCCGCCACCTGGGCGCTGTCCTGGCCGAGTGCCCAGGCGCGGTTGATGTGGTCGCGGATCTGGGACTCGGTGGCGACCAGAACGGTCAGGTCCGGGGAGCGGGTGTGCAGGCGGACGTCGTCCAGGGCGAGCACGTTGGTCGGATCGGCGGCGGCGACGACGAGCCCGGTGGAGTTGCGGTCCAGGACCAGGACCCGGGTGCGCTCGGCGATCTGGCGGGGCAGCATCCGGACGACGTCCGGGGCCGGCACGGTGCGGGACAGGTCGACCATCTTCAGGCCCAGCAGGTTGGCCAGGCACTCGGCGACGTCCCGTTCGGAGGCCAGACCGAGATCGGCCACCACCTGTCCCAACCGGCGGCGCGCCCCGGAGGCCGAGCGCTGGCTCTCCAGGGCCTGGTCGAGCTGCTCGGCGGTGAGCAGACCGGAATCGACCAGGACGTCGCCGAGGCGTCGCCGGCTGTTCGCGGCAGGCGGCGGCGTCGGGTCTGCGGTCACCCCTGATCTGTCGGCATGCCTAGCCCTCGGGTTGACCCGGACGGGTGGCCTTGTCTCCGGGCTCCTCGGCGAGCTCGGCCAGCAGGTCGCGCAGCTCGGAGCGGACGAAGTCGCGGGTGGCCACCTCGCGCAGAGCGATCCGCAGGGCGGCCACCTCGCGGGCCAGGTACTCGGTGTCGGCCAGGGCGCGTTCGGCCCGCTGACGGTCCTGCTCGAAGGAGACCCGGTCCCGGTCGGCCTGCCGGTTCTGGGCGAGCAGGATCAGCGGGGCCGCGTAGGAGGCCTGCAGGCTGAGGATCAGGGTGAGCAGGGTGTAGTTCAGGGTGCGGGGGTCGAACTGCCAGCGCTGCGGGCCCCAGGTGTTCCAGATCAGCCAGGCCGCGACGAACACGGTCATCGCGACGATGAACCGGGCCGTGCCCATGAACCGGGCGAACCGCTCCGACCAGCGGCCGAACACCTCGGGGTCGACCTGGGGGGTCAGCGGGGAGCGACGGCTCTCCATCGGCACGTCCAGGCCGGTGCGTCTGCGCTCAGTCATCGTGGTCGCGCCAGTCCTCGGGGAGCAGGTGATCGAGCACGTCGTCCACGCTGACCACGCCGAGCAGGCTGCCCGTCTCGTCGGTCACGGGTGCCGCGACCAGGTCGTAGGTGGCCAGGTGCCGGGTGATCGCCTCGAGCGGGTCTGAGGGATCGAGCGGTTCGACGTCCTTGTCCAGGATCGTCCCGATCGGGGTGAACGGGGGATCGCGCAGCATCCGTTGCAGGTGCACCAGCCCCAGGTAGCGCCCGGTCGGGGTCTCCAGCGGGGGGCGGCAGACGAACACCGCGATCGCCAGAGCCGGGGAGAGCTCGGCCCGCCGCACGTGGGCGAGGGCCTCGGCGATCGTGGCCTCCGGCGGCAGGATCACCGGCTCGGTGGTCATCATCCCGCCGGCGGTGTTCTCGTCGTAGGCGAGCAGCCGGCGCACGTCCTCGGCCTCGCCCGGGTCCATCAGGGCCAGCAGCGTCTCGGCCAGGGTGTCGGGCAGTTCCGAGAGCAGGTCGGCGGCGTCGTCCGGCTGCATGGCCTCGAGCACCTCGGCCGCCCGGTCCTCGCCGAGTGCGCTGACGATCTCGACCTGATCGTCCTCGGGCAGCTGTTCGAGCAGGTCGGCCAGCCGCTCGATGTCGAGGGCACCCGCCACCTCGATCCGGCGCCGCGGCGGCAGATCGTGGATCACCTCGGCCAGGTCGGCGGCCCTGAGCTCCTCGAGGGTGGCCAGCAGCGAGGCCGCGCCCTGCTGCCGGCGGTCGGACGGTCCGAGGTCGACCAGATCCTCGACGTCGACCAACCGGGTCTGGCCGCGCCGGCGCAGATGCCTCAGCGTGGGCGGACGGCCCTCACGCACGAAGACCGCGCCGATCCGCCACTGCCGGGTGCGGGTCGCGACGATTGCGACGTCCTCGATGGTCACCTCGGCGCCGCCGTCGCGCAGCCGGACGACGCGGTCGAGCATCTCGGCGATCACCAGCGTCTCGGTGGCCCGCTGCTCGAAGCGGCGCAGGTTGACCAGCCCCGTAGTGATCACCTGGCCGGCGTCCATGCTGGTCACCCGGGTCATCGGCAGGAAGACCCGTCGCCGGCCGGGTACCTCGACGACCAGGCCGACGGCGCGCGGACCCTTCCCTGCGGCGCCGAAGACCACCACCACGTCGCGGATCCGCCCGACCTGGTCGCCCAGCGGGTCGAACACCGCCAGCCCGGCCAGCCGCGCCACGAACACCCGCGTCTGAGACGGTCCGGGACCGCTGGGACTGCTCACCCGTCCCGCCCCTCCTCGTCCTTGCGAACCGGTGTGGCCGACCAGGGGCTCGGCGCACCACCTCCGCCACCTGCCATCAGGGGGTGCGGCGGCGGCGGCCACCCAGGTGCCACGGCCGGCGACCGATGGTGGTCCCCGGGTTGCCGGGGGGCGGTGCGGCCTGGTCGCCGGCGCCGCGCGCCCCCGCGCCGAGGGCCAGCACGTGGAC
>JBAPWU010000568.1:0-5505 GCA_049283855.1 Kineosporiaceae bacterium | reverse complement strand
GCCCCGGGGCCGGGGCAGTTCCTGCGCCGGTCGGGGGAGGACGTGACCCGGGGCGAGCTGCTGCTGCGCCGCGGCACCCGGCTCTCGCCGCGGCACATCGGCCTGCTCGCCGCGGTGGGCCGGGATCGGGTGCTCGTCCACCCGCGCCCGAGGGTGGTGATCCTGTCCACCGGCAGTGAGCTGGTACCGCCCGGTCGGCCCCTGCGGTACGGCCAGATCCACGACTCCAACGGGTACGCCCTGGTCGCGGCGGCGACCGAGCTCGGCGCGCAGGCCCGCTACGAGGGGTTCGTCGGCGACGCCGAGGACGAGGTGGCAGCGGCGCTGGGGCGGGCGGCGGACGGCGCCGACCTGGTGATCACCAGCGGCGGGGTGTCGGCGGGGGCCTACGACCCGGTCAAGGCGGTGCTCTCGCGCTCGGGCACGGTGTGGTTCGGCAAGGTCGCCATGCAGCCGGGGATGCCTCAGGGATTCGGCAGCTACGGGCCCGCTCGGATCCCGATCCTCACCCTGCCCGGCAACCCGGTCAGTTCGATGGTCTCCTTCGAGGTCTTCGCCCGGCCCGTGCTGCGCACCCTGGCCGGCGAGGCAACCCTGCACCGTCACCGGGTGGTGGCCGTGGCCGAGGTCGGCTGGGATTCCCCGCAGGGCAAGTGCCAGTTCGTGCGAGCCGTGCTGCAGCGGCACCGGGACCGGGCGGCCTCGGTGCGTCCGGTCGGGGCGCAGGGCTCGCACCTGGTGGCCGACCTGGCCGAGGCCACCTGCCTGGCCGTGGTGCCCGAGGCGGTCACCCGGGTCGAGCCGGGCGAGCAGCTGGAGTGCCTGCTGCTGGACCGGGGACGGCGGTGACCGCCGACGCGGCGGGGCCCGCCGAGCCGGCGTTGACCCACGTGGATCACCGCGGGCAGGCGCACATGGTCGACGTCTCGGCCAAGGCGATCACTGCCCGCCAGGCCTCGGCCGCGGGACGGGTGCTCTGCTCGCCGCGGGTGATCGCCCTGCTCCGCGGGGAGGGAGTGCCCAAGGGCGATGCGCTCGCGGTGGCCCGGATCGCCGGGCTGCAGGCGGCCAAGCGCACCCCCGACCTGGTGCCGCTGGCCCATCCGGTGGCGGTGCACGGGGTGCGGGTCGAGCTGATCGTGGCCGACGACGGGGTCGACATCGTCGCGACGGTGCGGACGGCGGACCGGACCGGGGTGGAGATGGAGGCGCTGACCTGCGTCGCCGTCGCTGCCCTGGCCCTGATCGACATGGTGAAGGCGGTCGATCGGCAGGCCCGGATCACCGACGTGCGGGTGGTCGCCAAGAGCGGTGGCCGCTCGGGTGACTGGACCGCGCCGTGAGAGCCCTGGTGATCACGGCGTCGAACCGGGCTGCGGCCGGGGTCTATGCCGACCGGGGCGGGCCGATCCTCGTCGACGGCCTGCGGGAGATGGGGTTCGAGGTGGACGGGCCGGTCGTGGTGCCGGACGGCGACCCGGTTCAGGCCGCTTTGCGGGAGGCGGTCGCGGCGGGCTACGACGTGGTGCTGACCACCGGGGGCACCGGGCTGTCGCCGACCGACCGGACTCCCGAGGCCACCCGTGCGGTGATCGAGCGCGAGGTGCCCGGACTGGCGGAACTCGTTCGTGCGCAAGGTGTTTCGGCGGGCGTGGCCACGGCGTCCCTGTCCCGCGGGATCGCCGGGCTGGCGTCGTCCACCTTGGTGGTGAACCTGCCCGGCTCACCGGGCGGCTGCCGGGACGGGATCGCCGTGCTCGGCGACGTCCTGCCCCACGCCGTCGACCAGATCCGCGGCGCCGACCACCGCCCCTGACCCGCCGCCGTCGGCCGCCAAACTGACTCCGGCGCACTCGGGTGAGTGCGCCGGGATCAGGTCATCGCATCCGACCCGTCATGCCGGTGGCATCACGGCGCCAGTACCTGGGCCGTGGTGGCACTGATGTTGCCCGCCTTGTCGATCGCTCGCACCGCGTAGCTCACGCCGCTCATCGCCGGCAGGGTCGCCTTCCAGGAGATGCCGCTCCAGATGACCTGGTCCTCGCGGAAGAGCTGGAAACGCAGCCCCGTCTCCGGGCCGGTCCAGCTGACCGTCACCGTGCCGTCCGGGTTGGCCGCGGTGGCCAGCCTGGTCGGCGTGGCCGGGGCGACGGAGTCGGTGCGGCAGAAGCGGGAGAAGCCGCCCGAGCGCTGCCACGTGGTGGGGCCGACCTTGGTCTCGGTCGTGTCGCCACCGGCCCACAGGCACCCCTCACTGTCCACCGTCATCGCCCACGGGCCGCGGACGGCGCGGGTCTTCATCTGGGGCAGGAAGGCATCCACCTGGCGGCCGGTGACCGCGTCGTAGGCCCCGATGTAGCGGACGGCGCCGATGTCGTCGAAGGTGGTCGGCACCGGCCAGCGCCGGCCGTCCCCGTAGTTGCTGGACAGGATGCAGTGGCAGGAGCCGTAGACCACGCCGTCGCCGACCGCCGAGGACTGGAAGTCGCCGCCGGTGCTGTTGTCGTTGCGGGTGATGTTGCCGCGGATCAGGGAGAAGCCGGCACGGTCGTACATGAAGAACGCGTGCTCGGCACCGCCCAGCCAGAACCGGTCACCGACCTCGACCCCGGTCTGCTGGTAGTTGTTGCCGCCGCTGCTCGGGACCCAGGCCGCCAGGCCCGGCACCGGCCGGGCGGGGGAGGTGGTGGTGACCACGGCGAAGCGGACGGCCTGGTTCGCGTCGTCGTTCATGGTCGACATGAAGCCGCCGAAGTAGGCCCGGTCGCCGCCGGCGCCGACGGTGACGAAGATCGGCGTACCGTCGAAGGCCGGGTTCCAGGTGTCGTCGGGCCGGCCGGTGGCGGCGTCGAGGCGGGCTCCCCGCTTGGCGTAGGCGAACCCGGCCCCGCCGCCGGCGATGTGGCTGAAACTGCCGGCCAGGTACAGGGTGTCGCCGGACACGGCCAGGCCGGTCACAGTGCCCGGGGAGGTCACGGAGCCGCTGCGGTACTGCACAGTGGAGGTGAAGGTCGGCGCGATGGCCCCGGTCACCGGATCGAGCACCACCAGCCCCGCCCGGGCGACCCCGTTGACGGTGGTGAACTCCCCACCCACGGCCAGCAGCCCGCTGGGCAGTTCGGCCAGGGCGTTCACCTTGCCGTTGAAGGCGGGCCGGAACGTCGGGCGGAAGGCGCCGGTCTTCACGTCGAAGGCGCCGAGGTAGCGCTGGTTGAGCGTCGTGCCGGCTGCGTAGTTGTTCACCACGGAGAAGTTCCCGCCGACGAACATGGTCTCGCCGACCTGGGCCAGGGCCCGCACCTCGGTGTCGCGCTCGGTGGTGAAGCCGTTGGCCTGCCCGCTCACCCCGGCCGGCTGCGGTGCGGCGAGGCTGCTCGCCACGGGAGTCACCGTGGACGCGGGAAGACCGGCGGCCACCGACGGGAAGGACAGGTCGCTCCACCGGAGCCTGGGGCGCAGGTAGAGCTGGGCGAAGGGGATCGCCGACCCGGTGTTCGAGGGGGACCAGAGGTAGCTGGCGGCCGAGGAGGTGCCCTTCACGGTGGTGGTGTAGCCGAACCCGGGCAGCCAGTTGTTGGCGAGGATCTTGGTGGTGCGCAGCGTGTTCAGCCCCGTGGCCCCCGTGCTGGCCGTCGTGCCGCCGCTCACGCCGGAGCCGTTGAAGGTGGTGCTGGCCAGCGGGTAGAAGCCGTTCAGGGCCCAGCGCCAGTTGATGAAGCGGCTCGGGTGCATCCGCACCTCCTGCCAGGAACTGCCGGTGGTGGTGGTCGCCCGGCGCACCCGGATCCCGTCGGGCAGGCTCTGCACGGCGGTGCCGTTCAGCAACCCGGTCACCGTGGCCCCGTCGAGGTGCTTGGGGGCGAAGGCGGCGGCTCCGGTCACGGTGGCAGAGACCTCGGCGGCGGTGCCCTGGCCCTCCTCGAGGAAGGCCCAGCCCTCCCGGCCTCGTCCGATCAGGACCCAGCCGCCGCCGTCCGTGGTCATGTCGCAGTAGAACTGCTGCGGGGCGCCGAGGGCGGGCGTGTACAGCCAGTAGAGGCCGTTGACCGCCGTGGGGTCGGCCTGCTTGATGTCCCAGCAGGAGGCCAGGGCGCCGGCCTCGGAGCGGCCGTCGCGGGTGACCGGGCTGCCGCCCAGGGGCTCGGCCGACGCGGCGCCGATCGGCACCAGGGCCGACGCGAGGACCGCGGCGGTCAGCATCGTCACCCGACCGAGGGGTCGGGCCGTGAACCGGGGGAGAGACGAGCGCTGCATGGTCACCCTTCGTCCATCGCCTGAGGCCGGTGCGGCCTCAGGTCGCGGGCAGTGATTACTCTGAGTAAGAGCCTAGGAACACATCACTGCGCGTGACCAGGGCTGGGCGCAGAGTTCGCCCACCGGCAGTAACGCGTCACCCGTCCGTACGACCGATGGGGTCACGCTCGGGGTGGACGAGGCGACGGCGGCTGGGCCGTGGGAGTGACACACTGCTTCGCGTGGGTGACGACAAGCTGGCCGGGTGAGACGGCGTGACCGACGCCGTTCCTGGGATGCGCCGTCCGTGGCCGGTCGAGCTGCGTGAGGGCCCGGTCCTGCTGCGCCCGTTGCGGGTGCGCGACGGCAAGCGCTGGCGCGCCGTCCGCGCGGCGAACCTGGCCTGGCTCTCGCCGTGGGAGGCGACCCATCCGGACGTCAGTGAGGTGGCGCCGAGCTTCCGGCAGATGGTGCGGGCCTTCACGCGCGAGGCGAAGGCTGGGCGCATGCTGCCGTTCGCCGTGCTGCTCGACGGGGAGCTGGTCGGTCAGCTGACCGTTGCCGGGATCACCTGGGGTTCCTTGCGTTCCGGGCACGTCGGGTACTGGGTCGATCGCTCGGTGGCCGGGCGGGGAGTGATCCCGACCGCGGTGGCGCTGGCCGCCGACCACTGCTTCTTCACCCTGGGGCTGCACCGGGTCGAGGTGAACATCCGGCCCGAGAACCAGGCGAGCCTGCGGGTGGCGCACAAACTGGGGTTCCGGCCCGAGGGGGTCCGCAAGCGCTACCTGCACATCGACGGTGCCTGGCGCGACCACGCCACCTTCGCGCTCACCGCCGAGGAGGTCCCCGGAGGGCTGATGGCGCGGTGGCGGACCCTGGCCGCGGACCTCGCCGCCGACCGTGCGGCGGTGTTGTCACACCAGTCACACCAGTTACCACCCGACTCTGCAGCGACACACCGCTGACGGTGCGTGAGGTGGGGACTCCGGCCGCCTACGGTTTCCTATCATGCAGCCGAGTTCCCTGGTCTTCGTCGCGATCGTGGCGGGCTGGGCTGCCTATCTGCTGCCACGCTGGGTAGTCCGCAGGGATGCCCTCGGCCAATCCCGTGGTCCCGACCGTGACTCTGCGCAGATGCGCGTGCTGGCCAGGCGCGAGTCCCGGCCGCCGACGACGGTCCGGCCGTCCACGGCTCCGCTACTCACCGCACCCGCCACCCAGCGCGCCACCGGAGCCGTGATCACCACCCGTCGCGGGCCCGGTCTGGTG
>JBAPWU010000567.1:0-10267 GCA_049283855.1 Kineosporiaceae bacterium | reverse complement strand
CAGCTCGACCGGCCAGCGGAGCGTCTCGGAGCCGAACCGGGGCAGCGCGGCGGCGAACAGGCCGAGCAGCACCAGCAGCGCCCCCACCACTCGCCAGGGCAGGGCGAACCCGGCGCGCCGGCGCGCGGCGTGCACCACCCCGACCGCGGTCGCCACCACGGCACCGAGCAGGACGGCGGCCACGAACCCGAGCATCCCGTCGGAGGCCGCCGCGCTCTGCCAGGTGAACCACACCGCGCTCACCACGACACCGAGCAGCAACGGAGCCACGCCGCCGACCGCGTAGGCGTACAGCAGGGCGCCGAGTCCCCACCAGCCGACCAGGGCGGCCTCGTAGGCGGGAACCTGAAGGCTCTGTGCGGCCTGGAACACGACCGCGCCGAAGGCCGCCGCGGCCAGCAGCCGGACGGCGCCGACCACCGGGGAGTCGTGATCTCCCTCCCGTTCGCGACGCGTCGCGAGCGACTCCGCGGCGACGACCAGGCCGAGCCAGAGGGCTGCCACGACGACGAGGCGCAGCACCGGCGAGAGACGGTCGAGGTTGGCCGCCACCAGCCAGATCAGGCCGGCGGAGACGAACCCGGCGCCGAGCGCCAGCAGGAGCCTGGTCAACGAGAACCGGCGCGATGCCACGTAGCGGGCACGGATCGCCTGCGCGGCGCCGTCCCCGAGCAGGCCCTCGGCCTGCCAGGTGCGCAGCTCACCCTCAAGCCAGGCGAGTTGCCCCGGGGAGACGGTGGTCATGGCGCCAGTGTTCACCCTGCGGCACCATCATGGGTGCGGTGGCGGGGGATGATCCCGGCCGGGACCTTCGCCCGGCCCCGCTCGCGTTACCTACGTTAGCGTAGGTTACGGTAACGTAGGTTCGTAGAAGTGCACCATCCTGCTCCGACGAGAGGCTCCCCATCGTGACCATCGCCACCGCGCCGCCCCAGGTCATCCAAGGTGGCATGGGAGTCGCCATCTCCGATTGGCGCCTCGCTCGTGCCGTGTCCCTGACCGGACAGCTCGGCGTCGTGTCCGGCACCGCTCTGGAGGTGCTGTGCACCCGGCGGCTGCAGAGCGGCGACCCGGGCGGCGACGTCCGCCGGGCGCTGGCCGCCTTCCCCGTGCCCGAGGTGGCAGCGTGGATCCTCGACTCCTACTTCGTCGAGGGCGGGATCGCGCCGGAGGCGCTGTACCGGCAGGTGCCGCGACACACCACCAACTCCTCCCGGCGCCTGCTCGAACTCACCGCCGCGGCGAACTTCGTGGAGGTGTACCTGGCCAAGGAGGGCCACGACGGCGTGGTCGGGATCAACTACCTGCGCAAGATCGAGTTGCCGCTGCCCTCCGCGCTGTACGGAGCGATCCTGGCCGGGGTCGACTACGTGCTGGTCGGCGCCGGCAGCCCGGCCGAGATCCCGCCCATGGCCCGGGCCCTCGCCCGGCACGAGGAGACCGCCTTCTCGGTGCGGGTCCAGGGGGCCCGTTCCGACGACCGGGTCGGCGACCTGACCTTCTCCCCCGCCCAGGTGGTGCCCTCCCCCTCCGGCCCGTTCCCCGTCCCCCGGGTACTGGCGATCGTGGCCTCGACCGACCTCGCCCGCGCCCTGGCCGAGAACCCGGAGAGCCGCCCGGACGGCTTCGTGGTCGAGGGCCCCAGCGCCGGCGGTCACAACGCCCCGCCGCGTGGGCCGCGGAAGGTCGACGAGTTGGGCCAGCCGGTCTACGACGAGCGCGACACGGTCGATCTGGTGCCCCTGCTCGCCCTCGGGCTGCCGGTCTGGCTGGCCGGCTCCTACGGCACGCCCGAGCGCTACCGCGAGGCGCGGGCCCAGGGCGCAGCCGGGGTCCAGGTGGGCACCGCCTTCGCCTACTGCGACGAGTCGGGATTCGACCCGGAGATCAAGGCCCAGGTGCGCGCCGCGGTGAAGGACGGCACCCTGCAGGTCCGGGCCGACTGGCGGGCCTCGCCCACCGGCTTCCCGTTCCGGGTCGCCGAACTGCCCGGAACCCTGACCGAGCCCGAGGTCGTGCAGGCCCGCCAGCCGGTGTGCGACCTGGGCGTGCTGCGCTCGACCTTCGTGAACAGCGAGGGCGGGGTCGACTACCGGTGCCCCGCCGAGCCGATGAAGGCCTACCTGCGCAAGGGCGGCCGGGAGGCCAACACCGAGGGCCGGGTCTGCCTGTGTAATGCCCTGTTCGCCAGCGCCGGCTTCCCCCAGCGCCGACCGCACGGCGTGGTGGAGCCCCCGCTGGTCACCTCCGGTGAGGACATGACGACCGTGGCCACACTGCTCGCCGCCCACGCCCACGGCAACGGCAACGGCAACGGCGTGCCTGCGGGCTACACCGCGCGCGACGTCATCGACTACCTGCTCGGCTGAGCGGTCCCCGCCATGCGCCTGGTGCTTCGACCGACCACCCGCGCCGATCTGTCCGCGGTGACGCGACTCGAACGGGCGGCCGAGACCGCGCCATGGCTGGCGCAGACCGGCACCGCCTGGCATCGCGGGGCCCTGGCCGACCCCGCTCAGGACCACCGCGTGCTGACCCAGGACGGGCGCGTGGTGGGCTTCGTGGTCCTGGCCGACGCGCCGGCGTCCTCACTCGAACTGCGCCGCGTCGTCGTCCAGCCCTCGCTGCGTGGTCGCGGAGTGGGCCGCGCTCTCGTGCGGGCCAGCCTCGACCGGGCGCGCGAACGCGGCTGCCGGCGCGTCTTCCTGGACGTGGCCGATGGAAATGCCCGCGCCAGGAACCTTTACGCAGCAATGGGTTTCGTCGAGGTCGAGCTGCCCCAGCGCTATGTCTCCTACGACGTGCCCGAGGGGTTCGCCGTCATGGCTGCGTCGTTCCGTTGAGGTGGTGCACGGCCTCGTCGAAACTCCGGTAGATGTGGCCGTCCAGTGCGGCGGCGGCGAAGGCCTCACCCATCTGGTGACGGAAGAACGCGTTGGTGGAGTAGCGGGTGGTGGAGCTGAGGTAGTGCGTCGTGTTGTGCCGGATCATCGCCCAGTACCGGTCCGCCGCGGCCGGCGCGAGCCGGAAGTTGTCGTAGTTGACCACCGCGGCCACCCGGCGGCCGTAGCCGGCCAGCGCGGTCTCGAGCTCGCTGGCGAGATCCTCGACGTCCTGGGCGGTGTTCAGGTTCAACCCCTCGAAGTTGAGGTACAGCACATCGACGTCCGGCCGGTAGACCACTCGCTCGCGCAGGTCGAGCACGTCGTCGTCCCGCAGGCCCATCCGGCCCATGGCGAAGATCTCCGCGTCCATGACCCGCAGGTCCTCGGCCACCGACGGCCGGAACGGCAACGGTGCCAGGATGTCTCGCTCCAGGTCGACGCCGGGGGCGATCTCGCTCACCTCCAGCCCGGCGGGCGTCAGCCGCATCACGCACCGCTCGGTCAGGTAGCGCACCTTCTGGCCCCGGCGCAGCGCCTGGGCGGCGCTGAACGTGATGTGGCTGACCCGCTCGACGAACTTCGGCGTGCGCCCGGGGTGCAGGATCCGCAGCCGCCCGTCGACCACCTCCTCCTCCGACCGGGCGGCGAAGGTGCCGAGGAAGAACAGGGCCCCGGCGTTCTGGCTGATGTTGATGAAGCCGCCGGCGCCGGCCAGCCGGTTGCCGAACCGGCTCACGTTGACGTTGCCCTCAGCGTCGATCTCGGCGAAACCCAGGAAGGCCTGATCGAGACCGCCCCCGTCATAGAAGTCGAACATGGCCGGCTGATCGATGATTGACTGCGGGTTCACCGAGGCGCCGAAGGACAGCCCGCTCGCCGGCCGGCCGCCGACCGCGCCCGGCTCGACGGTGAGGGTGATCAGGTCGAGCACGTCCTCCTCGTCGGCCACCTGGGCCACCCCCTCGGGCATGCCGATGCCGAGGTTGACGATGGCATTCCAGCGCAGGTACCGGGCCGCGCGGCGGGCGATCACCGCGCGGGCGTCGAGCGGCATCCGGTGACGGCGCAGGGTGGACGGCGCGTAGACCTCGCCGGTGAAGGCCGGGTTGTAGTCCACCGCGAACGTCTGCGGATGGTTCGCGGGTTCGGCGACCACCACGGCGTCCACCAGGATCCCCGGCACCCGGACCATCTGCGGCGGCAGGCGGTGCCGCTCGGTGACCCGCTCGACCTGGGCGATCACGATGCCGCCGGAGTTCTTCGCCGCCTGCGCCATCGAGAGCACGTCGGTGGTGATCGCCTCGCGCTCGAGCGACAGATTGCCCTCGGTGTCGGCGGTGGTGGCCCGGATCAGGGCGACGTTGATCGGGAACGCCGGGTAGAACAGGTAGTCCTCGCCCCTGAGCTGGATCAGCTCCACCAGGTCCTCGGTGGCCCTGGCGTTCAGCTTCGCACCGTCGACCCGTGGGTCGGCGAAGGTGCCCAGGCCCACCCGGGTGATCGCTCCCGGCCGGTGCGCGGCGATGTCGCGGAACAGGTGCGACATCACCCCCTGCGGGTAGCAGTAGGCCTCGATCGCGTTCTCCATCACCAGCCGGCCGAGCGCCGGGGCCATGCCCCAGTGGCCGCCGATCGCCCGGCGCACCATGCCGGCGCGGGCGAAGTGGTTCAGGCCCCGGGTCTGCCGATCCCCCGGCCCGGCGGCGAAGGTCAGGGTCAGATCGCGCGGGCTGCCGGTGTCCAGGAAGCGGCGCTCGACCGCCGCGGCGAGCTCCTCCGGTACCCCGACCCCGACGAACCCGCCCACAGCGACCGTGTCGCCGTCGAGGATGACCCGCACTGCGGCGTCCGCCCCGATCACCTTGTTTCGCGCCATGGCTCAACCCTCGGGGAGGGTTGCGGGTCCTGGCCGGGACCTTAGGGCGCGAGCCACCCCCATGGTGCGCCGGGACACGGGGGTGTGGGGTGCTCACCGGGTGACAATGGCGGATGAGCATCCTGGACGACGCCCGCTCGATGGCCGGCGACCTCACCGAGCTGCGTCACCGGCTGCACCGCTTCCCCGAGCTCGGGCTCGACCTGCCGCGCACCCAGGAGACGGTGCTGGCCGAGCTCGACGGGCTCGGGCTGGAGGTGACCACCGGGACCACGAGCAGCTCGGTCACCGCCGTGCTGCGCGGCACCGGCCCGGTGGCGACAGGGGCGACGGGGGCGACCCGGCGCGCCGTCCTGCTGCGGGGCGACATGGACGCCCTGCCGATCACGGAGGAGCTCGACCTGCCGTTCCGCTCCCAGGTGGACGGCGCGATGCACGCGTGCGGGCACGACCTGCACACCGCGATGCTCGTCGGCGCCGCCCGGCTGCTGGCCGCGCGCCGGGACGCCCTGGGCGGCGACGTGGTCCTCATGTTCCAGGCCGGCGAGGAAGGCTTCGACGGCGCCCGCCTCATGATCGCCGAGGGGGTGCTGGACGCCGCCGGGCATCGGGCGGACGCCGCGTTCGCCCTGCACGTGATCCCCAACCTCAGCGGGCGCGGCACCGTGGCGACCCGGGCCGGCGCGCTGATGGCCGCGAGCGACGCGCTGCTGGTGAGGGTGCGCGGGCGGGGCGGGCACGGTTCCTCGCCGCACCTGTCCCGCGACCCGGTACCGGCGGCCTGCGAGATGGTGCTGGCCCTGCAGAGCGCGATGACCCGCTCGGTGGACCCCTTCGCCCCGGCGGTGCTGACCGTCGGAACCTTCCACGCCGGCACGCAGCGCAACATCATCCCGGACACGGTGACCTTCGAGGCGACGGTGCGCACGTTCGACGCGTCGGTCTCGGCGCTGATCGCCGACGTGGCGCGGCGCACCTGCGCCGGAGTGGCCGCGGCGCACGGGGTCGAGGTCGAGGTGGACCACCGGAGCGAGTACCCGGTGACGGTGAACAGTGGCGAGCAGGTGGACCTCGCGCTCGGTGTGGCCGCCGAGCTGTTCGGGGACGGCGCCACCCTGCGCCTGGCCAACCCGATCACCGGGTCGGAGGACTTCTCCGTCGTGATCGCCGAGGTGCCCGGGGCGATGCTCTTCCTCGGCGCCACCACCGACGACCAGGACCCGCTGGACGCCCCCAGCACCCACTCCCCCCGCGCCGCCTTCGACGACCGGGTCCTGCCCGACGGCGCCGCGCTCTACGCCGAGCTCGCCGCCCGGAGCCTGGCCCGCTGACCGCTAGAGGGAAGTGGTGGGTGTACCCCGGCGGAGCATGAGCAGGTGTCGCTCGGCGGCCTCGACGACGTTGGTGATCAGCATGGCGCGGGTCATCGGGCCGACCCCGCCGGGCATCGGCGCCACCCAGGCGGCCACCTCACGCACCTCGGGGGCGACATCGCCGACCAGGCGGGTGGTGCCGCCGCCGGCGTCGACCCGGGTGATCCCGACGTCCAGCACGGCGGCACCGGGCTTGACCATGGCGGCCGTGATGATCCCGGGAACGCCGGCCGCCGCCACGACGACATCCGCCGCGGCCACGTGCGCCGCCAGGTCGACGGTACCGGTGTGGCACAGGGTCACCGTGGCGTTCACGTCCCGCCGGGTCAGCAGCAGGCCCAGCGGCCGGCCCACCGTGACCCCGCGGCCGACCACGCAGACCTGCGCGCCCAACAGCTCGACCCCGTGCCGGGTGAGCAGTTCCACGATGCCGCGGGGCGTGCACGGCAGTGGCGAGGTCATCGGGCGGCTGACGTTCAGCACCAGCCGGCCGAGGTTGGTCGGGTGCAGTCCGTCGGCGTCCTTGGCCGGGTCCATCAGCTCCAGCACCGCGTCGGCGTCCAGCCCGCGCGGCAGGGGAAGCTGCACGATGTAGCCGGTGCACGCCGGGTCGGCGTTCAGCCGCGCGACCGCGGCCTCGACGTCCGCCTGGGTCGCCGAGGCGGGCAGGTCGACCCTGATCGACGTCAGCCCGACCTGCGCGCAGTCCCGGTGCTTGCCGGCCACGTAGGCCTGGCTGCCCGGGTCGTCGCCGACCAGGACCGTGCCCAGCCCGGGCGCGCTCGGCAGGGCCGATACCCGTTGCCGCAGTTCGGATCTGATCGCCGAGGCGGTCGCCTTGCCATCCAGGATCCGAGCGGTCACCAGCGCTCCAGGCCCTGGTAGAGCGGGAACGCCTCGGCCAGCTTGGCCGCCCGCCCCCGGAGCGCCGCGATGTCGCACGACGGCTGCAGGGCACCGGCGATCACATCGGCCACCTCGGTGAACTCGGCGTCTCCGAACCCGCGGGTGGCCAGCGCCGGCGTGCCGATCCGCAGCCCGGAGGTGACCATCGGCGGGCGAGGGTCGAACGGCACCGCATTGCGGTTCACCGTGATCCCGACCTCGTGCAGCCGGTCCTCGGCCTGCTGCCCGTCCAGCACCGAGGCGCGCAGGTCGACCAGCACCAGGTGGACGTCGGTGCCTCCGGTGAGCACGGACACCCCGGCCGCGCGGGCGTCACCGGCCATCAACCGCTCGGCCAGGATCTGCGCTCCGCGCACCGTGCGCTGCTGGCGCTCGGCGAACTCGGGTGTCGCCGCCAGCCGGAACGCGGCCGCCTTCGCGGCGATCACGTGCATCAGCGGGCCACCCTGCTGGCCCGGGAACACCGCCGACTGGAAGACCTTCTCGTGCTCGGTGGTACCGGCGAGGATCATTCCCCCGCGCGGCCCGGCGAGCGTCTTGTGCGTGGTGGACGTGGTGACGTGCGCATGCGGCACCGGGTTGGGGTGCAGGCCCGCGGCGACCAGACCGGAGAAGTGCGCCATGTCGACCATGAGCAGGGCGCCGACCTCGTCGGCGATGGAGCGGAACGCGGCGAAGTCGAGCCGGCGCGAGTAGGCCGACCACCCGGCGATGATCAGCTTCGGCCGGTGCTCCAGGGCCTTCTCCCGCACCACGTCCAGGTCGATCAGGAAGGTCTGCGGGTCCACCCCGTAGGAGGCGACGTGGTAGAGCCGGCCGCTGAAGTTGAGCTTCATGCCGTGGGTGAGGTGACCACCGTGGGCCAGTTCGAGCCCCAGAATGCCGTCACCGGGGCGGATCAGGGCGTGCATGGCGGCGGCGTTGGCCTGCGCCCCGGAATGCGGCTGCACGTTGGCGTACGCGGCGCCGTAGAGGGCCTTGACCCGCTCCCGGGCCAGGTCCTCGGCCTTGTCGACCTCCTCGCACCCGCCGTAGTACCGCTTGCCCGGGTAGCCCTCGGCGTACTTGTTCGTGAGCACGCTGCCCTGGGCCTCGAGCACCGCACGCGGCGCGAAGTTCTCGCTCGCGATCATCTCGAGGGTGCCGCGCTGGCGGGCGAGCTCGCCGGCCAGCACGGCCGCCAGCTCGGGATCGACCTGCGCCAGAGGGGCAGTGGTGGTGGAGACGGACGACAGCGGCTGGTCGGGCATGAGGCTCCTCATCGGGCTGTGCGGCCCGATCAGCCTAGCAACCCGGCCCCAGGTCGCCGTCAGCCGCCGACGCCCACCCCCACGGGAAGGGCCGGCGCGACCTGCCGGGACTGGACGGTTGCGCCGAAGCAGCGCTGCTGGACGATTCGCGTCACGTTGAGCATGTTCTGCACCGAGAACGGCGGATCCCCCGCCCGCGCTCCGAGCTCGGCGCCGGCGAGGACGCCCGGCAGGCGGGCGTAGCGGCAGTCGGCGGCCACCGAGATCATGCTGGCCGAGATCACGTACGGCGCCGAGTTGGCGGCGCGCGGCTGGCTCCACCACGGCGCGCGCATCATCCGGGCGACGGCCCCGAACCGGGGGTCGCCGGGTTGTCCGGCGCGTTCGCGCAGCCAGTCGCGCAGAAGGGTGTCGACGGGGCCGGTGAGGAGGTCGAGCCGGGTCACGCACCGCTGCCCGGCTGCCCGCACCGTGACCGTCACCGCGGTGGGCCCGTTGGCGGTCAGGACGGTGCGGACGGTCAGGGCGGACGGCGTCCCGAACGCAGCCCGTCCCTGCACGGTCACCGGCGAGACCGTGCCGATGAAGGGCAGCGACGCCGGCGGAGCAGGCACGCCGTGGCCAGGGTGGCCGCCAGGGCGCCGCGGCGGGTCATCCCCCGAAGCACTTCTGCTGGATCTCCTCGGCGACGGCCGACATGCCCAGCACCTTGAACGAGGGCGCGCCGGAGCCCAGCCCCCGCTCCGCGGCCACCAGCACCGCCGGGGAGCGTGCATAACGACAGTCCCGGGCGATCGACATCATCGCCGAGGCCAACGAGACCCGCGGCTGGGCCGCCCCGCCCGGATGACGCCACCAGGGCAGCACCATCATCCGCGCGATGGCACCGAAGGCGGGGTCGACGACCTCCACCGAGTCGGCCGTGTACACCTGGTGGGAGATCTCCTGTCCCTTGGTGTCGCCCGCCTTGTAGACCCAGTACCCGGTGGCCGGGTCGTATCCGTCGGTGAGCCTCGAACGCAGCGTCGCCACCAGCGCGTCGATCTCGGCGGCCCGGTGGTCGGACAGGTCGCGGACCTGGACCAGGAAGGCCGCGGCGCCGTGGGTGACGTTGTAGACGCAGGGCTTGGCCGAGTCGTTCGGTGAGTTCGAGTAGGCGATGCAGGTGCCGCCACTGAGCCGCGGCATCGCCAGCACGGCGTCCACCGCCGACTCGAGCCCGCCCGCGGGGAGCGCCCGGTTCTTGTACGCCTCCAGCAGGACCCAGCCGACATGACCGGCGGTGGTCACGGTGTAGGTGGTGCTCGCCGGATTCGTGGTGCCGTCGCCGTAGGCGTCCCAGGCGGCGTCGAGGCCGTAGCCGCCGGTGGCCTTGCGCCCGGCGAGCAGGTTCGTGATCAGGGCCTGCGTGGCCGGGCTGGACCAGCCCGAGGTCTGCGCCTCACGCCACACCATGGCCGCCAGGTCGGCCGAGCCGAAGAAGGACTCCGAGATCCCTCCGGCCTCGGCGCGCAGCGCGACCGCCAGCGCCGTCCAGCGCGCCTTCGCCTCGGCATAGGGTCGATCGGGGCCGTCGTCGAGGGGCACCGAGCGTTTCGCCGTCACCTGCGTGCGCAGCGCCCGCCCGGCCTCGACCCGGTCCAGGGATACCGCGACCGTGCCGGGCAGGGCCGGGATCGCCGCCGCCGTCGGGGTCACCGCACACCCCACCGACAGCGTGGTGCGCCCGGTCGGTGCCACCGCCGAGGAGGCACAGGAGCGCCCGGCCACGGTCACCGTGATCGTGGCCCGGGTCCGGGCCGGCACGTCGACGACGGCGCTCGCGGTGACCGTGGACGGCGTCATCAGTCGCGCGGGCCCGGTCAGGGTCAGGCTCTGCACGGTGCCGGCCGGGGTCAGGGCGCCCGATGCGGAGGGCGCGGGCCCGGGCGGGATCCGCTCCGCCCAGGCAGGCGCGGCAGCGACGGCGACCACGGC